>JAEXQJ010000020.1 GCA_023438785.1 Pseudomonadota bacterium | reverse complement strand
GGGGGGGCGGGGGGGGCGCGGCGGTGCGGTTCCAGGTACCACCGAGTTGGGACGGAACGTCGGTGGATGAGAACGGCGAGCCAAAGGGCACGAAGCGGACCGACACCGTGCGCGGCGGTGGCTTTCTCTACGGCGCCGGGGCGGGGGTGCTCTACAACTTCACACGCTGGTTCGGGGTGGCGGGCGAGGCCCGTGTCCTGGGCGCCGCTCCCCATTCGGCCTTCCTGGGTGAGGGCTGGGTTTCGCTCCAGTTCGCCATTCCCACCAAGGGCAGCACCTCGGGCTTCGAGTCCATTCCCGTGGACGACGCGGACTCGTTCGAGTAGGCCGCCCCACCTATGGCAACATCTGACCGGACGGGGCGGCCGCGGGGCCTCGGCAAGAGACCCCCCGCCTCGCCTGGCCCGTCCTTTCACGAAGAACCTCCGGCGCGGCCGCGTGCTCAGCGGCGCAAGCAGGCCTTCTCGGTGCTGGGCGGGCCTGTGCAGACGGCGGGCGAGCCCGCGTCGGCGGAGCAACTGGCGGCCCTCTTTCGCGTGGACCCCACGCTGGCCCGCGGGCTGACGCACGGGTTTCACAGCTACGCGGGGCGTATGCATCCCTCGACGGCGCGCGAGGGAGTCGCGCGGTTTTCGCACGCGGGGGAGCGGGTCCTCGACCCGTTCTGCGGCAGTGGGACCGTGCTCGTGGAAGCCATGGCGGCCGGCCGTTTGGCCGAGGGGGTGGATGCGAGTCCGCTGGCCATTCTCATCGCCCAGGTGCGCACGTCGCCCCTGGGCGTGATGGGGCGCAAGCAACTCGTGCAGACGGCGCGCGAGATTGCCGAGGAGGCGGCGGAGCGGGCCCGCAAGCGGCAGCGCCCTCAGATCCCGTCGTGGGCGCGGGGCGAGCGGGAACGCTTCTTCCCGCACGTGGCCTTTGAATTGTACGGCTTGCGCGAGCTGATTGGCGAGACTCCCGAGGACGAGATCGGGCGGGCCTTGCGGGCCTGCCTGTCCTCCATGCTGGTCAAGTTCATGCGCGGTGGGGAAGACGAGGGCGAGATGCGCCGGATCGGGCGCGGTGTGCCCTCGCACTTTTTCGCGGCTCGGGCCGAGGAGCTGGCGCACGGGCTAGAGGCCCTGGAACGGCGGACGCCGGCGCGCACGCCGCTGCCCGAGTGCCGTCTGGGCGACGCGCGTGCCCTCTCTCACCTGCAGGACGGCCGCTTCGATCTGGTCCTGTCGTCGCCGCCCTACGCGGGAACGTACGACTACGCCGAACACCACGACGTGCGCTTCCTATGGCTGGGGCTGCCGCGCGAAAAGCTGGACCGGGTCCAGGTGGGCAGTCGCAGCGTGGGCTTGGGAGCGGCCCGTCAGCGCTGGATCGAGGATCGGCGGCGGTGGCTGGCCGAGATCGCTCGCGTTTGTCGTCGGGGCGCGGCCATCATCCTGGAGGTGGGTGATGGCGTGGTGGCGAACCAGCCCGAGGATGCGGCGCTGGCCATCGAGGCCGAGGCGCCGCGGCTGGGCCTCGAACCGGTGGCGCACGCGTCTCAGCCGCGCCCGCCGCGTGACATGCGACTGCGTGAGATCTTCGGTGAGCAGCCGCGGTGCGAGCACATCGTGCTGCTACGGCGCGTGTGACGGAGGGTGCGCGCTGGGCATGGCCCTGCTCCTCATGCCTTGAATCAGGCGCACCACGGCGCTGCCGGCGGCGGAGCACACCGCTGGCAGCTCGCTCGCCCCATCCTCGGGCAGGCGACCACCGTCGAGCGCGTGGGCGTAGACCACGCCCAGGACCCGGGTGCCAATCTTGATCGGCACGACCAAGATGTCCCTGGGTTCCTTGCACCGCAGGTACTTCCAGATCTTGCGCTGTAGCGACATGCCCTCGGCGGGCGGCGGACCGCGAAAGGTGGCCTCGCGCTCGAAGGCGATCTGAAAGCACGAGGGCATGGCGATGGGGAAGGCGATGGTTTCGATCGCTGCCGCTGGGATCCCGGGGGCCAGTCCGCGCCAGACCCGGGCCGTGCCTTCGCGCACCAGTAACACCAGGCCACACCCGAAACGGCCTGTCATGTAGTTCACGACGATGTCCGCGACCTGTTCGCGGTGGTCCACGGCGTCCAGGCGCACAATGGCCTCGCCCAACCCCAGCCCGGGCGCGGCGACCGCCGGGGTCGAACTCATGCCCCGTCGGGGCAGGGGCGTCGGCGTGCCTGGCGAGGTGGGCTGTGCGGCGCGTACGACAGGCGTGTGGCCCGCCCCGCGTGTGGCGCATGGGCGCTCTGCCTCGGTCACCTCCGCTTGCTCTACCCTGACACGCGACTTGAGCGCAACCTCCACGCCGTAGAGCCGCTTCACGTGCCTGGCGATCACCAGCTCGCCGGCCACCAGGGGCTCCACGGGGGCGCCCAAGGCGAAGGACAGCTCGTCCACCATGGTCACATCGAGCGGCGTGGCCATGGCGACCACCACGCGTTTGGGGCCGGCGCGCGAGGCGGCCAGGGGAACGGCCATGTAGCGCGCGGCCAGGGCGGGGGTGAGGCGATTGACGATGGCGGGATCGGCCTGGGAGAAATGGCGTTCCAGGGCCGGCGGAATACCCATCAAGCGGCCCAGCGCCATCGCCAGCTGGTCCGTGCCGATGAGTCCGGCCTCGACGAGTTGCGTGCCCAGGCGACCGCCGGCCGCCTCCTGCCTGCGCAGGGCGGCTTGCACTTGCTCGGGCGTGACCAGGCCAAGCTGAACGAGAAGCTCGCCCAGCCTCACGCGGGTCGACTCGCTCGCCTTCACGTCCGGATCATCGGCGTCCAGCGGCGTGGGATGTAGAGCCGCGCCGCGGGCTTGGCGGCCGGGAGGCCGTGTAGGATGCTACGACGGTGCGAATCGCGCCTTCTCAGCCTTTCGTGCCCAGATCTCGCCTGGGTCTTGCCGCGCTGACCGAGCAGTTGCTGGCCGCCTACGGGGCCCAGGGCTGGTGGCCGCTGCTCGGGCATCAAGGCACCAACCCCACGCTCACCGGCCGTCTCACGGGCTACCACCCGGGGGACTATTCCTTCCCGCGCACCGAGGCGGAGCGGTTCGAGATCTGCTGCGGCGCCATCCTGACGCAGAACACGGCCTGGCCCAACGTGGAGAAGGCTCTCTTCGCCCTGGCCAGACAGGGGCTGCTGGCCGCGCGAGAGATCCTGGCTGCCGAGGACGCGCTCCTGGAAGCAGCGGTGCGACCTTCGGGCTACTTCCGCATGAAGGCTCGCAAGCTGCGCGCCTTCTGTGCGTTCCATCTCCAACTCGCGGGGCGCTCGCCCAGCCGCGACGAGCTGTTGTCCGTGTGGGGCGTGGGGCCAGAAACCGCGGACAGCATTCTTCTGTACGCCTACGGCGAGACCGAGATGGTGATCGATGCCTACACCCTGCGCGTGCTGCGTCTACACGGCTACCAGCGCGGCACGCCCACCTACGCGCAAGCCCGGGCCTATTGCGAGAAGCACCTGCCGCGCTCGCTCGTCAGCTATCAGGAGTTCCACGCCCTGATGGTGGAGCACGCGAAGCGCCTGGCGGCCGTGGGCCGGCGCTGACGCTCAGCCGGGCAGGATCTTGGCCAGGATCGAGTCGAGCTCGTCCAACGAGCCGTAGTGGATCTCGAGGTGGCCGCTTCCCGGTCCCGTCTCGACCAGCTTGACCCGGGTCTGCAACGCGCGCTGCAGCCGCTGCGTCAGGTCGCGGGCCGCTGGCGATTCGGGAACGGGCTGTGGGGCAGGGCGGGGCGTGGCGCCTTCGCGCTCGCGTTTGACCAGCAGTTCTACTTGCCGTACGGAGAGCCCACGGCTAATGCTCTGGCGTGCCAGCCGTTCGATGCCCGCGTCGGATTCGAGTCCAAGCAGGGCACGCGCGTGCCCCATGGACAGACGGCCGTCGCTCACCAGGCCGCGAACCGCGGGCGGCAGCTTGAGCAGACGGAGGGAGTTGGCCACCGTGCTGCGCTCCTTGCCCACCCGGGCAGCCAGTGACTCCTGTGTGTAGCCCCGCTCGGCGACCAGGCGCTGGTAGGCCTCCGCCTCTTCGATGGGGTTGAGATCCTCGCGCTGCAGGTTCTCGACCAAGGCCATCTCGAAGGCGTCGGCCTCGGCCGCCTCGCGTACCACCACGGGCACCTGGTGCAGGCCTGCCCGCTGGGCTGCCCGCCAGCGTCGCTCGCCCGCGATCAGCTCGTAATCCCCCTCCGTACGCTGACGCACCACCAGAGGTTGGATGATGCCCTGGGTACGAATGGAGTCAGCCAACTCGGCCAAGCGCGCGTCGTCGAAGTGCTTGCGCGGTTGCTTGCCGCAGGGACGAACCGTCTCGATGTCCACGGTGCGCAGGCCTGAACCCTCGGCCTTGCTGCCGGCCTGAGCGGGCGCGGTGGCGTCGGGGGCCGCCGCCGGAATCAGGGCCGCCAGGCCTCGGCCGAGGGCCATGCGTCTGCCCGGGACGGTCACGAGGCCTTCTCCACCGCGCGGCTGTGACGTGCCAGGAACTCGCGGGCCGCGTCCATGTAGCTCTTGGCGCCCTTGGAGGCCACATCGTACAGGAGGATGGGCTTGCCGAACGACGGCGCCTCGGACAGGCGAACGTTGCGAGGAATGGCCGTGTCGTACACGCGTGCCCCGAAGTGGTTGCGCACCTCGGAGGCCACCTGTTCGGTCAGGTTCTGCCGCGTGTCCACCATGCACAGGAGGATGCCTTCGATGTCGAGGCCCGGATTGAGCGAGCGCCCCACCAGGCTCACCGTGGCCTGCAGGTCCGAAAGCCCCTCCAGGGCGTAGTACTCGCATTGCAGCGGAACCAGCACGCCGTCTGCCGCGCACAGGGCGTTGAGCGTGAGCAGGCCCAGCGAGGGCGGCGTGTCGATGATGACGAAGTCGTAGTCGGGCACGACCAAGCGCAGGGGGTCACGCAGCTTGGTTTCGCGGGCGATCTGCGGAACCAGCTCGATCTCCGCGCCGGCCAGATCCTGCCCCGAGGGCACCAGCTTCAGGAACGGCAGGTCGGTGTCATGGGTCACCTCGGCCATGGTCTTGTCGCCGATGAGGACGTCGTAGACGCTGCCCGTGGCGGCCCCCGCGGTCTGGCGGGTGTGGCCCAAACCCGATGTGGCGTTGCCCTGTGGATCCATGTCCACGAGCAGCACGCGTTTCTCCGCGACCGCCAGAGAGGCGGAGAGGTTGACTGCGGTGGTCGTCTTGCCGACGCCCCCCTTCTGGTTCGCTACCGCGATGACCCTGCCCATTTCGATGTGCCCAAGCGGAAGGGCCGCACCTTCGTAGCACCAATACGGCTGCGGTTTCAACCGAGGGACGCGACCAAGGGGAGGGCCAGGCGAAGAAATCTTGGCGAATTTCTTGACGGGTGATGTAGTTGTAATACTACTCATACCTACATGTAGCTTTTCTTCCCACGCCAAGGAGAAACGCGATGAGCCACGACAGAACCTACAGGACCTTCGAAGAGTTCGAGCGCGAGGAGCTACGTCGCATGGACGCCGTGGGCAACACGGTGGACGCCCTCATGAGCGACATCTTCAGTGAAGAGCTGGACTTCGAGGCCGCGACCCGCCGCTCCTGGGTGGACGAGTCGGACGAAGACTGAATCCCGCTGGGCGTGAACGGCCCAGAGTTGACGGC
>JAEXQJ010000003.1 GCA_023438785.1 Pseudomonadota bacterium | reverse complement strand
CGGGGGGCTCCGGGACCGGCGGCGCCACGGGTGGCACCGGGGGAACGAAGATCCTGGGCGCGACACCGCCCATGGGCTGGAACTCGTGGAACAAGTTTGGCTGCAACAACTTGAACGAGAGTGTCGTCAAGGCCCATGCCGATGCCTTCGTCACAAGCGGCATGAAGGACGTTGGCTACGAGTACGTGAACCTCGACGACTGCTGGATGGATGGACGCGACGGCAGCGGCAAGCTGAAGGCGAGCGCCAGTAAGTTCCCCTCGGGCATCAAGGCCGTCGCCGACTACGTCCACAACAAGGGCCTCAAGATCGGCATCTACTCGACTCCCAACACCAAGACTTGCGCCGGTCTCTACGGCGGCTACACCGGCGGCGTAGGGAGCGTGGGGCACGAAACCACCGACGCGCAGACCTTCGCCGAGTGGGGCATCGACTATCTGAAGTACGACAAATGCAAGGGCGACCTCAAAGGCTTCGCGGTCATGCATGACGCCATCAGAGCGACGGGGCGCCCCATTTTCATCAGCATCAACCCGGGCGATCAGGGCCCCTACTGCACGCCCACCAACTGCTCGATCGACCTTCCGAACGTCGCCAACATGTGGCGCATCGAAATGGACATCTCGGCTAACTGGGCGGCCGTAATTCGACTCATCGATGCCAACAAGCCAGAGTACATCGGCGCCGGGCCAGGACACTGGAACGACCCCGATATGCTCGAGGTCGGCAACGGCCTCAACAACACGGAAGGTCGTGCCCACTTCAGCATGTGGGCCATCATGGCGGCGCCGCTCATTACGGGCAACGACCTGACCAAGATGGACTCGGCCACGAAAGAGATCCTCACCAACAAGGAGATCATTGCCGTCGATCAGGACCCCCTGGGTAAGCAGGGTCGCGTGGTGGCCACGCCAGGGTCGAACCTGGAGGTGTGGTCGAAGGAGATGACGGGAACCAATACGCGGGCCGTGGCGTTGTTCAATCGCGGCTCGGGGAGCGCATCGATCACCGTCAAGTGGAGCGACATCGGCATCCCGGCCGGCGCGGCCACGGTCCGCGATCTGTGGGCCGCGAAGGACCTGGGCTCGTTC
The DNA here is from genome assembly GCA_023438785.1 of Pseudomonadota bacterium. GTDB lineage: Bacteria > Myxococcota_A > Polyangia > Fen-1088 > Fen-1088 > Fen-1137. Next base: position 12,908 of record JAEXQJ010000003.1, on the reverse strand, counting down.
ACCGGCTCGTACACCGCGACCAACGTGGCAAGTCACAGCGTCGTCATGCTCAAGATCGTGAGCACACCCTAGGCTGCAACCGGGGAGTTCGGCGAAGCCAGCGCTCTCCCCCTGCCCGTCTCAACGCATGCAAGTCAGGGCCGCTGCGGCTCAGGCGGATCAAGCCGGAGTCGTCGCGGCCCCTTCTTCTTCTCTGCAGGCCCGTTACGCACCTGGCCGTCGGCTATCGGTCTTGGCGATGTCAGCGCATGGCGCCGACTCCGGCCACATCTCGCCCTCCTCCTTCGCTGAGGGCGCCTCCGTCCGGGCGCCCCACAGGTCTTCCGGGAGCGCCACCTCCTGCCGACATCAGGGCGGCGTGAGCTTGATGTCGTCAATCAGAACCGTTCCAGAGAAGACCTCTTCAAACTCGAAGGTTATTCCAATTGTGGAGGAGTCCCCCGTGATCACGCCCTCGAGCGTGTACCATGTGTACCCTGCCGGGTCCTCGAGAGTCGCGATGGAGAAGGGCTTGCCTTTGTTCCCGTATGCCCTGATGTAGTTCGGAGGTTCGAGTCCGGGCGTCATCTGATAGAGAAGGTGGACCCTGGCGCTGAAGGAGTATCCGTTAACGCCAGCAATGGAGTCGCCCCCGCAGAGTCGAACCTCCACCGCGGCCCCGCTATAGGAACTGTATTCGCTGTGATGGAGAACCAGGCGGCCATTCTCAGCGGTCACGTATTTGGTTGAAGTCGGATCGAGCACCTCCCAGCCCTGCATGCCCGAGGAGAAATCCCAGCTCAAGCAGGTTCCGCAGGCGGAGGTCGGGCCGCCCAGGGGGCACGAGCATTTGTTGTCGGTGCACGTCTTGCCGCCCGAACAGTCGGCGTCGCCGGTGCATTCAACGCATTTGCCGGCCGGCGAGCATTTGGGGGTGCCGCCTCCACACTGGCCGTCCTGAGTGCATTGGACACAGGCCCCGCTCGTCGAGCAGTAGGGAGCGGCGCCGCTGCAGCACGTGCCGCTGCAGCCGGTTCCGCTCGCGCAGCACACGCCGTTGGAGCAGCGGGCGCTCGTGCACTGCCCGGCCTCCGTGCAAGCAGCGCCATCGATGCTCTTCGCCTTGCACACGCCGCCGCTGCAATACTGGGTGGCGTTGGTGCAGCAGGTGGTGCCGCACGCGGTTTGCGTCGCGGTGTCGCAGGCCGTATTGCAGGCTGAGCCGGCCGCGTTGCAGCCGGTCGACGAGCAGGTCACCGTCGACGGTGCGGGGCACGTGCCGTTGCTGCAGCGGGACTGGTTGGACTGCTTGCCGCCCGTGCACGACTGCGGCGGACCGCAGGGGGTCGTGTTGGGTTGGTTCCCGCTCACCTGGCAAACCGGCACGCCCGTCGAACAGGAATAGGCGTACGTGTGGCACTCGTCCGCGGTCGTCGGCGTGCACGCCGCGCCCTCGGAGCACGCCCCGCAGAGTCCGTTGCTGCAGACCTTGCCGGTCCCGCAGGCCGTGCCGTTGGCAATCGGCTTACAGGTTCCGCTCGTGCACGAGTTGCAGGTGCCACAGGATCTATCGCAACAGACTCCGTCGGCAACGATCCCCGAGGCGCACTCGTATCCGTTCGTGGCGCTCTGGCCATTGGGCTTCTGCGCGGCACACATGGCCTTGGCCGTGTCGCAGTAGCTGCCCTCCACACAGTCGGCCTGTGCGGCGCAGGCTTTGAGGCAGCCGCTTTCCGAGCACTGCGCACCATTGCAGCTCTGCGGGGTCGCGGTGGTACAGGCGCCGTTGCCGTCGCAGGTGGTGGCCGGGGTATAGGTCTTCCCGTCGCTGCTGCAGCTCGCCTTGGTGCAGATATGCCCGGCGCCCACCTTGCGGCATGCACCCTTGCCATCGCAGGTTCCGTCGTTGCCGCACTGTCTGGTCGCGGTTTCGTCGGCGCAGGCGTCGTGGGGATCTTGGCCGGTGAGCACGGGAGCACAGACGCCGTCTTCCTTGCCGGTCAGGGCGGTGGAGCAGGCGTTGCAGCCGGTACAGGCGCTTGCGCAGCACACGCCGTCGGTGCAGTGGGTGCTCGCGCACTGTCCGTTGCTGGTGCAGCTCGAACCCTCGGACAAGCCCGATGACGAGATGGAGCCGTCCGCGCCGCCGGCGTCTCCTGCAGTCGAGCCGCCTGAACCAGCGTCGCCGTCCACTGACGAGAGCGCTCGATCCGGACCGCCATCGAGCCGCCCCACGTCCTTGACACAGATCCCCTTGCCCTTGTCGTTCTGGGTGCAGACGTAGTGTTCAGGACAACCCTTGTCGTCCACCAGGCAGTTCGAGTACTCGACGTCGCGGTAGCAGGCCGCGGCAGCAAGCCAGGCCAGTGCGACGACAACTCGGGGCGGGATCACGCGACAAACCATCGGAGCTCTCCTCTCAGCACGGCGCCAACTCGACCAGCGCCGACGAGGCGAACGCGGCTCTGGTCAGGACCCGAATCAGTGACATGACGGCGACCATCGCCTTCAGAACGCCACCGGGCACTGAGCTGGCTCACAGCGGCGAAGTGTCGTACACGCGGTTGGGGCTGGCAAGGCCTATGAGGACGTCAGCTCGGCGCCGTGTGCGTGAACTCCTCGGTGGGCGCGCCGGCCGCCAGTTGGCGGTAGCGCGTGCGCTCGCGGAACATGCGCACGGCGAGGTACACGATGGGCAGGATGCCCCCCACGATGAAGAGCACGTCGCCCGGCAGACGCAGCCATTCGAGGGCGCGGATCGCGGGTTGCTCGAAGAACTCCGGGGCGCGCGCGTGCCAGTACCCGCTCTGGAAGCTGTCGAAGAGCTGGAACATGCCGATCGGGACGAGGTTGGCGAACATCATGTAACCAAGCCCGATATTCAGGCTCCAGAAGGAGATCTTCATCGCGCGCTCCGTTCGTCGGTCGGGCGGGATGAAATAGCGGGCGACAAAGACGAAGAAGCCCACGGCCAGCATGCCGTAGACGCCCATGAGCGCGCCGTGGCCGTGATTGGCGGTGAACTGGGTGCCGATCTCGTAGTAGCTCACGATGGGCAAGTTGATGAGGAAGCCGAACACGCCGGCGCCGAGGAAGTTCCAGAACCCAACCGCGATGAGGAACATGACCGCCCACTTGTGAGGAAACGGCGAGTCCGGCACGGCCGCGCTGTAGCCGCCGAGGCGGATGAAGCGATAGGCCTCCACGGTCAGCAGGACGAGCGGGATGACCTCCATCGCCGAGAAGAACGCGCCCGCGGCCATGTGCACGGACGGCGAGCCACTGAAGTACAGGTGGTGCATGGTCCCGATGACCCCGCCCACTGAGTACAAGATCACGTCGAGGTACACCACGCGGGTCGCGGTGCTGCGGGACACGACCCCGAGCAGCACGAAGATGTAGGCGACCATGATGGTGGTGAAGAGCTCAAGAAAATCCTCGACCCACAGGTGCACGACCCAGAAACGCCAGAAGTCTTTGATCACGAAGTGTGAGTTGCGCCCGAAGAGCATCCCCACCGCGTAGAAGATCGGGATGGACAGCGCGCTGTAGAGGAAGAGGAAGGGAAGGTTCCCCGGGTGCTCGTCGCGCAGGCGCACGCGCAAACCGCGAAAGATGATGCCGACCCAAATGAGCATGCCCGCCGTGAGGAGGACCTGCCACAAGCGGCCCAGATCGAGATACTCCCAGCCCTGGGCGCCGAGCCAGAACCACGGTCCCGCACGCGTGATCACGTCTTTCACGCTGAGCGCCTCGCCGGCCAGACTCCCGACCACGACGAGAACCACCGCCCCGAAGAGCGCGATTGCCAGCTTGTCCTGATGCTTGGGCTCGCGGCCGGCGATCATCGGCGTGATGAAGATGCCCATGGCCAAAAAGGAAGCCGACACGAAGAAGAGCGCGAGCTGCACGTGCCAGGTGCGAGACAGGTTGTAGGGGAGCCATCCGGCGAGGTTGAGGCCGTAGAACCCGCTCGGCTCCGCGTGGTAGTGGGCATTGACGCCGCCGAGCAGGCCCTGGGCGAGGAAGAGCCCGGCGACCACGAGGAAGTACCACGCCGTGGCCCGCTGGGACGGAGTGAGGCCGACTCGCTCAGGCGGACGAAAGAGGACCGGCGCTGTCCCCTCTTCGTCCGCGCGATGCCATCCCAACACCTTGTAGCGGCCGAAGAAGAAGAGCACGAGCCCCACGCCACAGAGCAGGGAGATGAGGCTGACCACGCTCCAGAAGAAGTTCTGCGCGGTCGGGGTGTTGCCGACCAGCGGCTCGTCGGGCCAGTTGTTGGTGTACGAGTAGGTCTCGCCCGGACGCAACGTGCTGGCGGTCCACGCCGCCCAGGCGAAATAGGCCGTCAGGCGGTGCAGCTCAGTGGCGTCCGCGATGGCGGGGCGCCGAAGGCCGCGCTGGTTCGCCACGGGACCGAAGTAGTCGCGGTAGAAGCGCCCCATCGTCCCGAAGGCGTGAGCTTGACCGCTGGACAGCACCAGCGTGTCGGACGGGGCGTCGTAGGCGTTGGTCTTGGACTCGCGAACCACGCGCGCACGCACGTCAGGCAACGGTACGCCCCCTTCCCCGTAGAAGACGAGCATGTCGCGGGCGGCCCCGTGCAGGTATTGCGCGGTGAAGTCCGGGCCCAGGTACGCGCCATGGCCGTAGATGGTCCCGAACTGCATGAGCTGGTACTTCTGGAAGACCTGCTGGCCGGCCAGGATGTCATCGCGGGTGAAGAGGACCTCCCCGCCAGGCGCGATCACCCGGCCGGGGATGGGAGACTGCCGCGAGTAGATGAGCGCGGCCAGGATGCCGAGGCCCGTGAAACCGAGCAGGAACGTGAGCACAGAGGCCTGCGCCCAGGCCTTGGAAATGACCATGCTGCCGCGGGAAACCATGGCATCTCCCAAAGTGTGGCGGCCGCGCTCAAGCGCAAGGGGAGCGCCCCCGCGCCGCGGGCCCCCACATCGTCACCATGGGTTGTCAACCCTGGCGCCGTGCGCAGAGTCGCCACGAGCCCGATAGTGGCGCGCGCCGTCCGGTTCCTGAGCATCCCGGACCTCGGGTTCAGCAGGGCGAAACCCGACGCCGGGCCGGTGTTCAGCAGGGCGAAACCCGATGCCGGGCCGGTGACGACTGCGGCACACCATGCCCGGTGTTGCCCCGTACTGCTTGAGGATGTACCTCTGCAACCGCAGGACCGCTAGCTCCTTGGCCTTGGCCTCAACGTCGATGGTCATCGAAAGACCGACCCAGCACGCGGGCAGGTCGCGTGGACGGATGTAGTCGGCGTGCCGGCGCGGGTCCTCGCCTCTCCAGCCTCCTCTCGGACTAGAGAGATGCGCCCATGGCTCGCGGTTGCCCCATGTGCGGGCTGCCTCGACAGTCGCCTCTTCGACCGAGAGGCCGTCCTGGTTGCAGCGATGGTGATGCACGTCATAGACGAGCGCCACTGCCTCGCGGACACAGAACGGCAAGAGGTCCGCCACCGTGTAGAGTCGGTCGTCGTTCTCGAGCACGATGCGCGAGCGAGCTCGCGGGCTCAGCTCGGCGAGGCCGAGCGCCAGGCGTGCGAGCGCGCTGATCTTGCCTCCCTCGGCGCCGCCACCGTGGATGGTCAGCTGCTCGGCGCCGATGAGCTCGGCGACTGCCGCCTGCGCCTCCAGCTCATGGAGCGAGCTCGCCACGACATCGGCCCGAGCCGAGCCCGGCACCACGAACTGGTCCGGGTGGAGGCTCAGGCGAAGGCCGCTCTCGCGGACGCGGTCTGCGACGGCGGCGAAGGCGGCGCGGAGCTCGCCGTGAGGATCGATCTGCTCGAGGACATAGCCGAGCTGCGGATGCGTCGAGAGCGGCAAGATCTCGCTGTTCACCCGGAAGGCGCCGACGCCCCGGGCGATGCACCATTCGACAGCGGCGAGCAAGGCTCTCGCGTTGTCGGCCACCAGCTTCGCGAGGAAGTGGCGCCGCTCGTGGGCGGCGAGCCCTCCGGCGTAGCGAGCCGTCGTGCGGCGGAAGCGGATGGGCTCGCTCACGAAGGCGCAACAGAGCCCGAGCCGTGGCGCCCAGCCCGAGGCGGCCGACAGGTGCGCGCGAGCGCCCACATGAGTTGACCGCCTGCTCGTCATGAGGGGCCACCGCCCTGCTTGGCGGGCTGCGCGGTCTTCTGCAGGCGATCCGTCTCGTAGCCCTGGGCCTGGAGCCGCCGCACGATGGACGCGTAGAGCTTGGGATCCATGGTGGGGGTGCGGCTCAGGATCCAGAGGTAGTCGCGGCTTGGATGGCCGACCACCGCGTACTCGTAGTCGGAGCCCAGGTCGATGATCCAGTAGTCGCCCCAGAAGGGCCGGAAGAAGCTGACCTCGAGCTTGGCGTTCGATTCACGATCGACGACGCGCGCCCGACCGCGGGCCTCTTTGGGGGGCCCGTCGAGAGAGCCTTTGCGACAGCGATTGACGACATCGATCTGCCCGTCCGTACGCATGGCATAGGTGGCCGTGGTCGACGTGCATCCCCGCTGGAGCCGTTGCGGGAAGCTCGCAATCTCGTACCACGTGCCCAGGTAGCGTTGCAGGTCGACGTGCTCGACGGTCCTGAGCGTCGGCAGGCGCAGCCGCTCGGTCGCTGTCGTGGCACAGCCGGAGGTCAGGACAAGCAGCGCCACTGCCGACAGTGCCTTCATGTCAACCTCCCAGCCAGCCCGGCGCCGCCTGTCGACCGCGCCGCCGGCGAGATACTGCCGGGCCGCTCGTATTCGCTCCCAAGCTTCGGGCTTCTTTGCATCGAGAGGGCGTAGCCTATGGCGAAAGAGGTCGAAGGACGTGCTCGAGCGCCTCCATGCTGGGCGGCTTGGCGAGGTGGTCATCGAAGCCGGCTGCTCGGGCTCTTGCCACGTCGTCTGCTCCCGCGTGCCCGGTCAAGGCCACGAGCGGGACGCGGCTCAGCTCGGGGTCGGCGCGCATCGTCTGCGCCACCCCATACCCGTCCATGCCGGGCAGACCGACATCGCAAATCACCAGGTCCGGCTCGAATGCCCGCGCCTTCTCGATGCCGTCGAGGCCGTTGTACGCGATGCCTACGTGGTGGCCTTCCAGCTCTAGGACTTCGCGAAGGCTCTCCGCGGCGTCGACGTTGTGCTCGATGACCAGTACGCGGCGAGGAGGCGAGGGCCCGGCCGTGGCGTGTCGAGCCGCCGCCTCCGTTGGTGCTGGCCCTGTCGGCAAGCGAATCGTGAAGGTTGCACCCTTGCCTGGGCCGTCGCTGGCGGCCTCGACCGCGCCTCCATGCATCTCGACCAGGCCCTTCACGAGGGCCAAGCCGAGGCCGAGGCCTCCCATCTTGCGATCGAGCGTGACATCCGCCTGGGTGAACGGCTCGAAGAGGTGTGGCAGCATCTCCTGCGGAATTCCCCTGCCTGTGTCCTGGACGCGAACGGCGGCTTGCCCCTGGTTTGCATCCGCCTCGACCGAGACGGCCACCTTTCCGCCGCGCAACGTAAACTTCGCGGCGTTCTGAAGCAGGTTACCAAGCACCTGCGCCAGGCGTGCCCGGTCGCCGTCCACCCAAAACTCGGTCGGCCCAGCCGATACCACGAGCTCGACCCCGGCCTCGTTGAACAAGCTACGGTGGTCATCGACCGTCCTGCGCGCGAGCTCGCACAGCTCGACCGGCTCCCGTTGCAGCAGGGCCTTGCCGCGCGTGATCCGGGTGACGTCCAGCAGATCCTCGATCAGGCGCCGCAGTTGCTCGACCTGGCGTTCAATGACCGCCTGCGCCCTCCGCGCCTGCTCGCTGCCGGGTGCGGCTCGGTGAAGGATATAGAGGCTGTTGCTGATGGGCGCGAGCGGGTTGCGCAGCTCGTGCGAGAGCACGGCGAGAAACTCGTTCTTGCGGCGATCGGCCTCCGCCAGCCGGTCATTGGCAACGCGCAACGCATCCTCGGAATGCTTGCGCTCTCGCAGGTCCACCCCGATACCGATCATCGACTCGTCACGCAGGCGAATATTGGCCCACGCGAGCGGCACATCCTCGCCGCTCTTGGTGCGGCAGCTGAACTCGCGGAAGCCCGGCTTCAGCGATTGCATGAACGCGACCACTTCCGCGCGATATGCGGAGTCCGGGTAGACCATCGACATGAGGTCGACGGCGTTGGCCTCGTCGGTCGACCATCCGAGCACCTCCTCGGCGTGCCGGTTCAGCGAGAAGCGCCGGATGGCCGGATCCCACATCACCAGCAGGACGGGGACGCTCTTGAAGAGCTGCTGGAGGAGTTCGCGTTCTCGGCTCAGCACCTCCTCGCTTTGCGTCCGCTCAATGATGTCGGCCGCCTGGCGTGCCAGGAGGTCGAGCAGACGAAGGGAGCGATCGTCCGGTCTGCTTGGCCTGCGATAGTGTGTCGAGAAGATCCCGAGAGGTTGGCCGGAGCGGCTCACCAGTGGCGTCGACTGTACCGCCCGCACGCCGGCCTGGAGTTGAACCTCCAGGGCTTGCGTGCCAGCGAAGATGGGGCTGCGCTCGACATCTTCGACAATGATCCTCTCCCCGGCTTCGAGCGCCGTCCCGCAGACTCCCTGCCCGAGGGAAACCCTGCTCCAGAACTCCACCCACGGTTTCGGGAAACCTCGGTGCGCAACGATCCTGAGATCTGAAGAACTCGGATCCAGCAGCTGAATGCTGCCGAGGTCAGCTCCCGAGATGGCCATCGCGGCGTCCATGATTTCGCCGAGGATGGGCTCCAGGTTCCTCTCCCGCACGAACAGGGTGCCGAGCCTCTGCAGCCTGGTCATGGCGTCCAGGTCAGCACGCGACAGCTTCTGCGCCTCCCCCAGCTCCACAAGAAGCTGCTCACGCTCCTCTTCAACACGCTTACGGTCGCTCACATCGATGCAGTACTCGACTGTGGTGCCGTCTCCCAGGGCAGCGCCCGCGAACAGCAGCCATGGCCGCGAGCCGTCCTTCCGAAGGTACTGTTTCTCGTAGGGCCCAAGGCCCCCGGTCCTTTTGAGCCTCTCCATCTGCCGCTCGCTCACCTCGACGAACTCCGGGGGCGTCATGCTTCGCCATGACAGTGCACCCCGCTCGACCTCTTCGCGGCTGTAGCCGGACATCGCCAGGAAGGTATCGTTGGCGTCGACGAGCGTGCCGTTCATGTCGAAGTTGAGCACACCAACTCCTTCGACGTTGATCATGCGATGCAGGCGGTCCTCGCTGCTGCGCAACGCTCGTTCAGTCTCATACAGGTCAGTGACGTCGATGAGGCCGACGAGGATGAGCTGCATGCTCTCGACGCGTCGGCCATTGACCAACATGACGCGCCGGCCGAGGCGTTCAAGCTCGTAGCTGACCTTGTACCCGACGAACACCTCGTTCTCTGGCAGAACCCTCTCGAGCAACTCGCGAAGGGCTGGGATGTTCCACTGTCCATTGCCGAGGTCGTAGATCCTACGGCCCTCCGTCTCGGCGGGGCCGACCTTGAAATGGTCGTAGAACGCGGCGTTCGCGATCCGAACCCTCAAGTCCGAGCCCAGCACCAGGAGCGGATCGGGCAGCGTCTGGATGATGTGCTCGGAGTAGTCCTTCTCACGCCGCAGCGCATCCTCCGCTCGTCTGCGTGCCGTGATCTCGACGAAGGTGACGACCACACCGCCGATGCGGTCCTTGGTGTCGCGGTACGGGAGAACCCGCATCAGGTACCATCGCCCGGCCTTGTCGTGGACCTCCCGCTCGATGGGGACGAGCCGCTCGAGCACCTGCGCGGCATCGCTGGTCAGGTCCTCATATCCCAGGCGATGCGTGAAGTCGGAGAGGGGGCGGCCTCGGTCGTTGGCCCGCACGTTGAACAGGTCCGCGGTCTTGGGCGTAAAGCGCAGGATCCGCAGCTCGCGATCGAGAAAGATCGTCGCGATGTCCGTCGCCGCGAAGAGGTTTTGCAGGTCACTCGAGAGCTGGCCGAGTTCCTCGACCTTGTGATGGCTCTCCTGGTTTACCGTCTGGAGCTCCTCGTTCATGCTCTGGAGCTCCTCCTTGCTGGATTCGAGCTCCTCGAGAGTTGAGCGGAGCTCCTCATTGGCCGACTGCAGCTCCTCATTGGTGGCCCGGAGGTCCTCCTGGCCGGTTTCGTAGTCCTTGATGACCTGCTGGAGCCTTTCCTCCGCGACCTCTCTCCCGGCCTCGAGCGCGCGGGCTTTCGCGAGCCCTTCGGCAGCGGGTGTCGGCTGGACCGCGGCCTTCTCCGGCTCGAGCCCGGGCTGCTCGTCGAGGATGAGGAGGAGGAAACCCTCCTGCTCCGGATCGAGCGCCGGTCGCACATCAAGGACAACGGGACAGGAGCCGCCGTTGAAGCGCACCGCGAGCGGCTTCGTGCGAACGGCTTTGCGCTGCGCGCGCGCCACACTCACCGCGGCTCTCAGCTCGACGCGAAGCTCGTCGCGGACGATCCTGAAGACGTTGGTCGTCGGCGACCCGCCCGGATGCACGAGATAGCGACCGGCGTGAGCGGAGAAATGGACCACGTGGTCGTCGGGGCTCAGGAGCACGCTGGGTGGGGCGTACTGCTCTACGAGCCGCTGGTGAACGGCGCCGGACACGAGCGGCTCATGGCGCGCGCCCGGGATGGGCGCCCGATGGGCAACACGCTGCCGTGGAGCCGAGAACACCGGCAAGCGAGGCTCCGCCGCCGCCACGTTGAGCCTGCGGTAGATGCTTCGCTTCCTATCCTCGGCAAGGAAGAACTCGCTCGCGTTGACGGTCTCCGATGTGCCGAGGACCAGGAAGCCGCCGGGCCGGAGGGCGTATTGGAACAGCTTTGCAAGCTGCTGATGGAGCTCACGATCGAGGTAGATGAAGAGATTGCGGCACGAGACCAAGTCGAGCCGAGAGAATGGCGGCTCGGCCAGGACATCGTGCTGCGCAAACACGAGGAGATCGCGCACCTCTCTCCGCACCCGGTAGCCACCGTCCTCTCTCTGGAAGAAGCGGTGGAGGCGCTCAGGCGAGACATCCGCCTCGATGTTGGCGGGAAAGAGCCCCTCGCGTGCCCGGTCGAGTGACTGCTGGTGAAGGTCCGTCGCGAAGACCTGGATCGCGGTGGAGGACCCGCGTCGCGCCGCCTCCTCGAGCAGCAGGATGGCAATCGAGTAGGCTTCCTCGCCGGTGGCGCTGCCCACGGACCACGCCCTCACGCTGTCGCTTGGTCCCTTGCCCTCGAAGAGCTTCGGGATGAACTCCTGTTCGAGCGCGGCGAACACCTCGGCGTCCCTGAAGAAGCTCGTGACCTTGATGAGGAGATCGTCGATGAGGGCGCCGACCTCGCTTGGCTGCCTGCGCAGCATATCGAGGTACGCGGAGGGCTCTCGCACGTGGTTGAATTGCATCCGGCGGGCGATCCGTCGAAGGAGCGTCGAGCGCTTGTAGTGGCTGAAGTCGCGACCGCTTCGGGCCAGGATGATAGCGAATAGCTCGTGCAGGAAGCGGCGCTCCTCGGTCTCGATCGCCGCGCCCTCCTCCGGCACGACCAGCCGAGGTTCGGTCTTGGCGAAGCGTAGGACCGCGCCCGGGATCTTCGCGAGAGGCAGAACGAGATCCACTGGCGCGACGGCGAGGGCGCTCTTGGGCATGCCATCGTATTCGGCGTCGGCCGGGTCCTGGACAACGGCCAAACCGCCCCGCTCCTTGATCCACCTGAGCCCCAGGGCGCCGTCCGAACCGGTCCCGGTGAGGACGATGCCGACAGCGCGACCATCGTGGGTCTCCGCGAGCGTCCGGAAGAAGTGGTCGATGGGAGCGCGCGCCTGACGGCGGCTCTCTATCTGAGCTAGGCGAAGATGCGTATCGACCGCTTCGAGGTTCGCTCGCGGAGGGATGACGTAGACGTGGTTCCGTTCGAGCGATACCGTCGTGGTCACCTGCACCACGGGAATCGCGACGTGGGGCTGCAGGAGCTCCTCGAGGTGGCTCTCGTGCTCCGGTGACAGGTGCATGATCACGACGTAGGCGACGCCGCTGCCCTTCGGCACATGGGCGAAAAAGGCCTTGAGCGCCGCCAGTCCGCCCGCAGACGCGCCAATCGCGACGACGGTAACACGCTCATCGCCTGCGTTTGCCAGCGGCGCACCTGCCGCTCGGTCAGTCGGAGGCGGGGCTGAGTGCTGGACCTTCGGGCTCCGCTCCTTCTCCAACCGCGACGCTCCTGGCCTGCGTTTCCGGGGGGCCTTGTTCACGGGCCGCCTCCTCGAGCACGCCGCGAAGCGCGCAGCCAAGCGTCCGGAGAAGCGAGCCCTGGCTTCCCATCCCCGTTCCCACGCTCCCGCTCAGCCCCGAGCTTCTCGACGTCGCCAAGCCGGAAAAGCCGGAAACCATTCGCGGTTCGCTGGGCGGGCAAGCGGCCGTCACGCTTGAGTATGCGCACCATGTCGATCGAGAGGCCGAGCACGCGGGCCGCCTCACCCCGTCGTCATCAGGTCGCCTGGATGTGGCTCGCGTCGGCACTCCATGAGCCTTCATGAAAACTGCAACGCCACCTAGTCCTCTTCAAGGCGCCCCGGGCCGAATTTCGCTGGGGAGACGCAACTTGGCGGGCGGGCGCGTCCGCCTCCTTAGGTGAGGGCTCCCCACGATCTGCGCGATGCGCGTCTTGTCGCCGAAGCCCCGTATCGGACGGTTCGCCATCGAGATCACGAACTCGATACCACTGCCTCGGAAGAGAGCGCGAAGGTCCTCGCCCGTGCCACGCACGACGTCGCTCAAGTCGAGAGATTCGCGCTGCAGTCTAATCCTGCCTCGCGAGATGCGGGTGACGTCGAGCAGGTCCTCGATGAGTCGCGCCATCGCGTGACCTGCCGATCGCTCACGGTCAGCGTGTTGAACGTCAACTACATTGACTCGGCAACGTCAATTACATCGCCCCATCAGCCTCCGGGGTAGTTGTCGTCTGGTCGGTG
>JAEXQJ010000421.1 GCA_023438785.1 Pseudomonadota bacterium | reverse complement strand
GGCGTCCCGCCGAAAACGCTGCGCGTCCGCCCGCGCGCCTCGCCTCGTAGGAGCCTCGCAATCCAGCCCCTACGATTTCAGACCCCGCCGCGATCGGCTGTCGCCGAATCGCGGTCGGTCATTTAGCGTAGCCACCGGTCGAGCGCGAGGGCGACCAACAAGAGTGCCAGGTAGGCACCCCGTGCAACCGACGCCGGCCCGCGGATCCTTCGCCGCAACGCAAGTCCTTCAGTCACCGTCACCATCCACCCACCCCGAGGGGGGTCATGCTAGCGCGAGACCGCGCTATGTACACGAAGCCGGCCAGGCGAGCCTGGACCGGCGAAGCCCTCAGCCGTGCCGCGCGCGGGCCCCCCGCAGAAAGGGGCGCCGTCTCGGTCGAAACGGCGCCCCGGTCGGGTTCCTATCGGCGGGCTGAGTGGGCTACAGCTTATGCACGAAGATGGGGTTGCTGTAGAACCAGAGGTCGTCCCACGCCATGTCGGGATTGTTGGCGCCGGGCGTGTTGAGGAGCGGGTTGCCCGCGGCGTCCGTGCCGTAGACCTGACGAGCGCTGGCGTCCGTCTTGAGCACGTCGTAGCCCAGGTTCGTGCCGCGAATGCGGAAGAACATGTCGTTGCTCACGCCGGGCACCACAAAGGTCATGGTCGTGAAACCGGCCGCGTCCACCGTCCACGAGGTCGCGTCGAAGGTCTTCACCACGTTGGCCACGGTCGGGTCGATGGCGTTGAAGGCCGGGTTCGGCGTGCCGTCCGCGTTGAGCTTGGCCGCCCTCTCCGGGTTCACACGGCCTTGGATGAGCTGCACGTGGTGCACCGACGGGGCAGCGCACACGTAGCTCGCCGAGGCGTTTACGCCGGGCTGGCAGTTGTTGCGGGCCGGGACCTTGAATCGGATGCTCACCGTCACGTTCCCGCCGGCCGCCACACTGAGCGTCTGCCCCATGGTCGCGCTCTGGCCCGCGGATGAGGCCTTGAATTCCAGGTCGCGCACGAGGTCGCCGTGCACGGAGTAGACGTTGCCCGAGCGGTAAGCCGCCACGACCTCACTCTGCGAGAACACGCCGTCGTCGTTCAGGTCCAGCACCTTGATGTACGTCTTCAGGTACTCACCCGGCCAGAAGTCCGCGCCCGCATCGTTGTGGAAATCGGAGCTGGCGTAGTTGAAGAACCTGCGACCATCGGCCAGCAGGTTGTCCCACAGGCCACCCACCTTGGCGACGTAGACGCCCGCGCCGCCGAAGGTGCCACCGCCACACGCGCTGCCCGAGAACTCGCCCCGGTTGCCCGCCTTCTCATGCCCCGGGATGCCCTCCATGCCAAAGGCCACCGTGGGGCCGTTGTCGTTCATGTCGCGGAAGGCTGCGATGGACCAGGCGTTGACCCCGCAACCCGCACGTTCCACGTGGGCCGGGATGATCCAGCCCGTCGTGGGGTGCTTGGCCTGCATCCAGCGGACCGCATCCAAGGTCTTCTCGTGGGCGGCGTTCAGGCCCAGGACGGCCGAGTAGTCCGGCGCCGTGTAGGTGCTGTTCTGCCGCTTGTCGGTCCAGCCCATGGTTTCCCCGGTCGCGCTGGTCGACGAGCCGTCCGTGTCCGACTTGTCGAAGCGGTACTCGAATTCGGCGATGGGCAGCGCGTCCTCGGCCACGATACCGGTACTCGAGTGCTCGTGTCCCGGCGGATTCCACTCCATGCCCGTGAGCGCCAGCTTCTCGGGGTAGGCGAGGCGGATGCCCAGAATCCAGTCGTACGCGCCCTTGTACGAACCACCCGTGTACCCCGGAATATCCGAGGTGCGCACCAACGATTGCCACCGCCACATGTTCTTCTGCGTCGACGAAGCACCGTCGCCCACCACCGGGTTGGGACTGATCAGGTTCCAGGCGGTGCCGAAGCCATCGGTGGGGCGAATCCCGCCGTGCTCCGAATTGGCCTGAACGTCGAGGCCGAAGCGGAAGCCCTGGGGCATGACGCCGCGACGGTAGAGGGCCGACGGGTCGGACACGGCCGAGGTGGCCACCACGCCGGGCGCGGTGAGGTCGTTCATGGGGTAGCTGCCATCGGTGAAGTAGGTGTGCTGGTGAAAGTCACCGGTCATCCAGCGCCCCGCGCCCCGCACGGTGAAGGTTTCGCTCGCGCTGTTCCCGGAGCGATCCGTCGCGACCACGGTGATGGTCCACGAATGAGACCAGGTCCCCGGGGCGGTCCACACGATGCGGCTCGTGGCCGCGGTGTCACTCTGGGTCCCCAGGCTGCCACCCGTCGCCGACCACGCGAAGGTCAACGGAGCGCCCTCGGGATCGGTGGCCGCCACGGTCAAGCTGATCGCATCGCCCACATCGACGCTGCTGGCCGACTGCTCGTAACTATCGATCGAAGGCGCGACGTCGAAGTTCGGGCTGCCCACCGGCACGACCAGTGAGCCCTCGCTCGAGGCACCGTGATCATCCGAGACGACCACGGAGATGGCGCACGACGGGTTCGTGACGGCCGCGTCGAGGGTGAAGCTGGGAGCGGCGCTGGCGTCGCTGAAGCTTCCCGCACAGGTGCTCGACCAGGCATAGGTCAGAGGATCGCCCTGCGGATCCTGTGCCGCCGCGCTCAGCTTGGCCACCCCGCCGGGGCTGAGGAAGCCCGGCGCGGCCTGCACGTCTGACACGATCGGCGCGTCGTTCAAAGACGCGTTCACCTGGGCCGAGCCGCGGCCCGCGTCGGCGGCCACGTTGATGCTGACCGAGGAACGCACGCTGGCCCCATGGCTGTCGCGCACCTCGAGGGTCACCACGCAGGCCGTGTCAACATCGGGCGCGGTCCACTGTGATGAGGCAGCGGTGGGCGCGGCGAGCGTGCCGCAGGTCGCTGACCACGTGTAGCTGATCACGTCGGTCACATCGCTATCATGGGCCGCAGCCTTGAGTTGTACGACCTCGCCCGGGCCCACCGTCGTCGCGGACACCGCCAACGAGTCGATGACCGGCACGGCGTTGCCGAACGGAGCGGGCGGATTGGTGGCTTGGGCAGTGATCACCACGACCACGGGCTGGCCACGCTTGATGGTGATCCCCGAGGCCATGCCGGTGTAGATGACCTCGCCGCTGGCGTCGCGGCCGTTGACCGTGAACACGTACTGCGCGCCCACCGGCAACCCACCCACCACGACGCTCCAGGCCCCATTCTTGTTGGACATGGGCACCACCCGCGGCGCGCTCAGTAGGGGGCCGGTGATGGTGACGTCCACCGAGACCACTTCGGCGACGGAGAGCGAGGCCAGGGTGACCTCGGCGCTTCCCTCGCTCGCCTCGCTCACGGGTGCGTGGTCACAGCTCGGAACGGTCGAGAGAGAGCCCAGGGCGAGCACGCTGGCCAGGGCATATCGTTTGAACAGGCTTGATGGAGAGCGCATCGAATCCTCCTTGATTTCTGCAGGACGGAACGAGCGCAAAGGTACTCAGGTCGAGCGGGCGACGTTGCGACAGCTTTGCGACGGAATTGGGACAGCCACGCGCCTGCACGGCCCGCCGGGCGTCGAGGTGCTCGCGGGCGGATTGCCGCGGTCGCGTCCCGCGGCCATTCAGCGGCGCAGGTCGACGAACCGGTAGCGAGCGCTCAGCCCCGCCTCATCGCTCACCACCACCGTCACGCTCCAATCGTCCCCATCCCCGGGGGCCGTCCACACGACCTGGCTGCGTCCCGCCTGACCGACCGTCGGCTGCACGTCGCTTTGCTCCTGGAGCTGCCCTGAACTCGCCGCCCACCGAAACGCCACCGCCGCGTCGGCGGCCACCGTGATG
>JAEXQJ010000096.1 GCA_023438785.1 Pseudomonadota bacterium | reverse complement strand
GGGTAGGGATGACCTCGCGGCGGGTATGGCCTGCACAGCGCCCGGCCACCAGGCTGCGAGGGCCAGCAGGCCGCTACTCTCCGGCCACAGACGACGTGACGCTGCCGCGTCGATGAGCGCCATCATCTTGCGTGCTCCCTCTTCTTGCATCGCAAGCGCCGACTGCCAGTGATCGAAGGCGGTATGGACGTCCTCGCCCGCGCGTGGTGTATCGCGTCCAGAGTGACCTTCTGCGATCCGCCGTTTGTTGCATTGAGCCCGATCCGGGTACGTGACGCTACGGTTTGGCGCCGTCGGTGTGGATGATCGCGTCGCGCCTCTGCTGAAAGGCCCTCACCGCCAGTTTGGTCTTTTTCGACATCTGGAGAAACTGCAGCCCCATACCGGCGTCGCCCTCCGCGGTATCGCGCGTCCGGACCCAGCGAACCTCGGTGATGGCATCAAGGTCTTCCTCTATCCCAGGCAGAGTAAACCGCACACGAACGCACTCGCCGATCGGGCGCAGGGTGTGCGTTGCCACGAACAGACCTCCAGGGCCCAAGTCCTGCGTAAGCCCGGCATAGAAGTTGTGTCCACTCTCGAATGTGACCGCCACGGTCACTTCATAGCGGGGTGTGGTTCGACGTTCTTCATCCTGGATCACGGCGCCCTCCATGAGGCTCAGAGGTTGTCCAGCAGGCTCAAAGCTGCCACGACCCGATCGGCAGAAGGCTGTTCCGACTGGACCCCGGCGCGCGTGGTCCGACCCTCAGAAGGGGGCACCGCAGGAAGGCCCCTCAGAAGGGCTCGAACGCCTCTTGCACCTGGTTTTGGTGGGCCAGCGTGCGGTACTGCCGAACGGTGGCGGAATGGCCGGGCGTGGTCGCAGCGATGGCGTTGTCGAACGCGTACGCGATGGCGACCTGAGGTCGGCCGAAATAGCCACCGCCGCCCACGGTGAATTCGTTGAACCACAGGGGCGTATCGCGATCGCCCTTGACGATGAGCGCGCCCAGTCTCGCGCCCACGGGCAGAAGCCCTCGGCCCCGAAGGTGACGCAGTCCTCGTACGCGCCGAGATAGGCGAACGGCTTGCGCGGAGACGTGTCCCGAAGGTTCGGCCGCACCCTGCGTTCAGGCGTCCCCGGCTCTCCAGTCACAGACGACGTGACCGGCCTCGCGCGGCGAGGAGCGCCATCATCTTGCGGGCTCGCTCTTCTTGCATCGCGAGCGCCGACAGCCAGCGGTCGAAGGCGGTAAGGACGTCTTCGCCCGCGCGTGGTGTATCGAGCACCTTGCTCAGTCCCTTCGTGGTTCCGCGATCGAGGGCGCGGGTCATTCGGCGCAACGCCATGATGCTGTAGCCAGCCCGTAGAAGAGCGCGGATTACCCGCAGGCGACCGACCTCGGCGGGACCGAAGGTGCGACACCCGGTGCGAGGCTCCAGCACGGAACGCACGAGCCCGTTGCGCTCCCAGTTGCGCACTTGCTCGACCGTCGCGTCGATGGTCGCCGCTGCCTCCTGCCGGGTGAGCGGCCTCGTCCGGCGCGGGGAGGGTTTGCCCCCTGCCCAGCGCTCGAGATAGGCCGCGGCCTCATCGGCGCGGCGACGCTCATGGCGCACGAGCTTGAGATGGGCACGAGCCTTTCGCCTGGCATCGGCAAGCTTGCCCGCGGCCGCGATGCGCACGAGCCCGATGGCGGACTCGCGGATGCGAGGTCCCGGCCACATGCCGTGCAGGGCCAAGCGGGCGAGCATCATCTGGTCGAGATGCTCGCGGCTGTAGCAGCGCCAGCCCTTGTCGTCGCGCGGAGCCGGCTGCAAGAAGCCCCACTCTTCATAGAGGCGCACGGTGTTCGGATGCGCCGCCGCGGCCTTCGCCAGATCCGTGGTCCGGTAGGTGGCGCGAGTCGCTTGGGGCGGTAGGGCTGGCACAGGCACCCCCTCGCTAGTTGAGGACATTGCGCACGGATCGCGCGGCGAAGAGGGTGCCTCCGATGCCGATGAGCGACGCCAGCGCGAAGGCGATTGGCACCGAGGTCGGCTCTCCGAGACCGGAGATGAGCACGCGCATGGCGTCCATCAGATAGGTGAGCGGGTTTCCCTGCGAGACCACCTGAAGCCAGCGCGCGCCCATCAGCTCGCGCGGTACGAAGGTGGGCGCGAGAAAGAGGAGCATGAACACGACCGAGCCGATCGTGCTGGCGAGCTCAACCTTTCCAGTGCGCATCACCGCGGCGGCCGACGCCGCCGAGATGCCGCTACCGAAGAGCGTGGCCAGGGCGGCCACGGCGAGGACGCCGCCGATCCCCGTGCGGCTCTGGGCCCCGAGCAGGGCTCCGACGCCGAGGACCGCTAGAGCCGACAGGAAGATCCCGAGCGCGTCGGCGAGAATGGCCGCGAGCACGAAGGACCAGCGCGGGACGGGGGCGAGGGCGAGGCGCTTGAAGTAGCCCGACTGAATGTCTCGACTGAGGGCCTGCGCAGAGCCAGCGGACGAGCCGAAGATCAGCGAGACGACCCCCATGGGCAAGAGAAAGGCGAGATAGCCCGCACCGCCGAACTGCGGCAGCGAGCCGATGCCGCCGAGCCCTGCGTTGTAGACGATGAGGAAGAAGAGACTCATGCCCAGCCCCATGAGCACGGGCACAGGATTCTTGGCCAGGTTCTGGAGAGCGCGCGCGACGATGAGGAGTCCAGAGCTATTCATGTTGCACCTCCACGGTTGGGGCGCCGCCATCGAGCGGCAGTGTGTTCGAGTCAGGCTGAGATCGGCGCGCTTCGAGAAAGCGAAGGTAGCCTGCTTCGAGGCTCCCCGCAGCGGCGGCCTGGTCAGCGACGAAGCCTGCCACTGTGCCCCGGTAGGCGACCCGGCCCGCGTCGATGACCGCGAGCTCGTCAGCGTGCTTCTCAGCCTCGTCGAGATACTGCGTGGTGAAGAAGACCGTGGTCTTCTCGTCGTGATTGAGGCGCCGCAACTCAGCCCAGAAGCTCGCCCGGATTTCGGGGTCCATCCCCACGGTCGGCTCGTCGAGAAAGAGCAGGCGCGGCTTGTGGACGAGCGCGAGCGCCACGTGCAGGCGGCGCTGGTTCCCTCCCGAGATCTCCCTGCTCTTTCGGGTCGCAACCTCCTGCAGGCCGAAGCGGATGAGCAACTCCTCCGCCCTCGCCTTGGCACGCTGGCCGTCGAGCCCGAAGAGCCGACCCTGGAAGCGTAGCTGGTCGCGCGGCGTCGCGAGAGGGTCCAATTGAAGCTCCTGCAGGGCGACCCCGATGCGCGAGCGGATCTCGGCGCTGCCGTGCGCGAGAGGAAGACCGTCGATCCGCACCGTGCCGGCGTCCGGACGCGACAACGTGCAGAGGATGCGAGTCAGGGTCGATTTGCCGGCGCCGTTCGGACCGAGCAGCGCGAACCGCGAGCCCTCGGGGACCGCGAGGTCCACTCCCTTGAGGGCCTCCGGCCCCTTGCGGTATGTGCGTCTGAGGCCACGGGCCTCGATGATCAAACGTGTCACGGGTCTCCTCCTCGGCGAATGGTCAGCGGAGGATAGGCGGCGAAGGCGTGGGTGGTGCGCTAATGGAGGGTTCGCTGGACGAGAGGACTCCTCCGCAGTCCAGGGCGCGGGACGCGGGCTCGAAGTCGTCCTCAGTTACGCTCTTGGGCGTCCGCGTGGGCCGGAGGTTCGCCAATGGAACAGGCATGGGCGGCCTCCCGTCGGGCGACCGGGCAGGGCAGGGGGACTTCTGGGGAGCGCACCAACCCGGGGCAGGGAAGGGGGCTCCGACTCGCCAGACACCGTTGCGCCCTGGCCTGGCGACGCCCGACGGGATTTCCCATTTCTCAATTCCCATCTGCCCGGGGTTCGAGAATCCGGTAGAAGGTTGTCCTCTCCCTGCTCTCGAAGGAAGCACCATGCAAAGTCGTCGCTCCCACATCATCCTGCCCATGCTCTGGGCTGGCGTGATATCCGCATGCGCCGCCTCGCCTCCTGGCGACTCTTGGTCTCCGCCGGATCCCGAGGACACCGTCGCCCCGGCCGGCTCGCCCGTCGCGGTGCACGGCCAGCTCAAGGTGGTGGGCACGCAACTCGTGGACCAGAACGACGTGCCGGTGCAGCTCAAGGGGGTGAGCAGCATGTGGCTGAACTATGAGTCACGGTCATTCTCCAAGAGCAAGCAGGCCCTGAGCTTCATGCGCGACAACTGGAAGGTTTCGGTCATCCGCGCCGCCATGGGGTCAACCCCCAATCCTCCCGTATCCATCGCCAAGAAGGTCGACACCATCATTCGCAACGCGCTTGCGCTGGGCGTCTACGTGATCGTCGATTGGCATACCGAGACCGCGGTGGAGCAACAGGAAGAGGCGATCGCCTACTTCACGGATTTGGCCACAAAGTACGGCGCCTATCCCAATGTGATCTGGGAACCGTACAACGAGCCCCGTGGATTCGATTGGCCGGAGATCAAGCCCTATCACCAGGCGGTGGTGGACGCGATCCGCGCCATCGATCCCGACAATCTCATCGTTCTGGGCACGCCCAATTGGTCGCAGTATGTGGATGTGGCTGCCAAGGATCCGGTGGCCGGCACGAATCTGCTGTACACCCTGCACTTCTACTCGTGCTCGCACCTGGAGTGGCTGCGCGCCCGAGGTGACGCGGCCATCGCCAGTGGAGCGGCTCTCTTCATCACCGAGTTCGGTGCCACCCACTCGGACGGGGGCGTGCCGTCCACAGATCCGGCCCGGGATCACTATTACGTCTGTGAGGACGAGGCCAACCTGTGGTTCGACTGGATGGCCACGAACAACATCAGCGGCGTGGCTTGGAAGCTGGATGCGTGCGCAGACTCGAGCTGCCTGCTGACCTCGGCTGCGTCCGTCAACGGGCCATGGACTGACGATGTCCTAACCACCGATGCGGGCGGCGAGGCCGCGGGAAACGGTATCAAGGGCGGCCACGGGCTCTTCGTGGTGAACTGGCTTCGCCAGTGACCCGCTGGTCCGAAGTCGTGAAGGGGTAAGCGCCCGTCCCGATCTGCGCGCGCTGGACGCCCTTCTTCGCAACGGCACGCTGGCCTCCAACACGCTGCTGTGCCGGGAGCACGTGGCCCAGCCTCGCCGGGAGCGGATCTGGCGGTATGAAACGCGATGGGGCCGCCCCGCGGGATCTGGCCGTTGGCCTGGTTCTCAGTATCGCGGCCCTGGGCGCCCGAACGGCTTCCGGAAGCGTGCTGGCTGGCCTGGCTCGGTCGCGCGGTCAAGCTCAGTCGTCAGCGCCACCGTGTTCGCGCTGTTGCTCAGCAGCTACACGGAAGCAACTCGCCCTCGGGCTCGGCGAGCAGCTCCCGACCGCAGCCGGTGTCCAGGATGACCGAGCCCACCTCCGCTGGTGCAGGTTGGCGACAACGCCCGAGCAACGCTTGCTCCGCTTCTCCACGACTGGGGCTCCCGCGGTGCGGATCTCTTGACCAACGACGAGCCTGGCGGGATCTGCCCTCTAGCCGGCGCCGCGTACATCCGTCCAGGCCGCTGCCGAGGCGCAGACCAGGACGTTTCCAGCACCAGTGAGGCGCCTGAGATTAGGGATTGCCAGCCTCGGCAAACGCCCGCCCAGCATATTCGCGGGCCGCAGTGGATCGTAGTACTCGATCTCGCCGGCGTCGGTGACCCCAACCACGAGCACGAAATGGCCCAAGAGCCCGCCGAACATTCGCACCGTCCCTATGTCGCCGGCGATGATCGCAGGTCCGTTGCCGCGCAGAAGTGCTTCCCAGCTCGCCTGGTCAACGGGTTGAGCGACCTCGGCAAGCCCGTAGTGGCGCTGTTCGGAAAGAGCATACGCGTTGTACGCGATGTGTTTGCCGCGAGCATGCCTCTTGGCCTCGCTGGAGGGGCAGATGTTGCGATGAAGTCGTCTCATCAAGGCATTCATGCAATACAGCCCACAGTTCAGGTTTAGCCCCTGGAACTCCATTTCAATTCCACCGATCCGATATGCCACACGTCACCTCCTCTTGAATTGGTCGCGTTCCTCACTCCGGCACCCAAGCCGCGACGGCGCATGTCGCCCGGCTGGACCGGCCACCCTAACAGCGGCGCCACTCTACTCGATAACTGCTTCCGAGTCTTCCGCGGCACCTTGCGCCCACGATGAGCCGCCTGTGTCCACCAGGGCGGTGGCCAGGGGCCAGCGCCGCCGTGGGCCGGACTGCATCGTCGGCAGCCCAGGGCACTTTTCCCGCCTTGCCACGCGCGACCAATTCGTAAGAGAGGCTTGCCTTCCAAATCAAGCCCACACCCGCACGATGTCGGGCCATCCTTGCGAGGTCTTGAACCCCACCCCCATGGTCCGGTGCCCTTCACCCCTATCTACTGCCGCAGGCGAAAGCCCGGGCGACGACCACTGGTGCGCTCCGCCGACGAGCAGGCCAGGTGTACGAGCGGCCGTGACCCGTGGCTGCTCGCCACCTCGCTCAACCGACGTGAGCACCGCCGACGTCGTGGCCACGTGCGCACTCCGCATGAAAACCGAGGAGATGATCCGAGGCGCGAGAACCAACGCCTCGGCTGGTCGCTGCGCCGTGTGCGCAGCGCCTCGTTCGAAAGGCTGACCATCCACCTGCTGCTGGCCTCGCTGACCATGATCGCGGTGACCCTGCTCGGCTTCGCCGCCGAGCGCAACATTCGTCAGCGCATCTTCTTCTTCGCTCTCATTTCCTTGAGCACGCGCTCTTCGAGTTTGTCCTCCTGCCAGATGATCCATGGTTCATGTGCTTGCGCCTCTTCGGGGCGGATCTTCTGCTTGACCCCGCCCTTCCAGAGAACCGGATTCTCCGCGACACCTTGGACCAGTCCGATGTTCGTGAAGTCGGAGTCTCGGTACTTGTCGTAGTCTTCTTGGTGTCCCAGTGAGGGCCAGCGCTTCTCGTGGATCGCAAGGCCAGAAATCGCGAGCGGCCGGAACAGGCGAGCCGACGCTGTGATGCGAGCAATGGGGGTATCCAGACCGCCGGCTAGGTCGAATATCTCGATGAGTATTCCTCCACCCGCGAGGTCAGCTATCACGCGCCCGAAGGCGAATACCTTCCCTTGTCCTTGGAAGTCGGACTTCTTGAAACGTCTGAGGAGATCCTCCCCTGAGAGGAAGAGCGGGATCGCAAGGATCTCTCCTTCTTGGACGGTAACGAGCTTTTTTGGCATCTCTCTCCTACTTGCAGCGCTTCTTGGCCTTGCGGTACTCCGCCTTGAAGGCTTTTCCTCGACGATCGGTGCGCGCCTTGTTGAACGAGTTGACCTTGTTGCCGCGGGTTTTAGCGGATATGTCTTTGCCGATCTCTCCAGTCTTCGTCTTGTGCTTCTCGATTAGGGCCTGCTCCGTTCCGCGAGCTTCCTTGTTTGAGCGGCCGTCCCAGCTTGTCGCGTTCCCAACGCCCGCGCACGCCGCCGGGCGGGTGCCGCTCCATCTCCAAACCGAGCAGGTTGCGGGTGAACCTCGCCTCCCAGGCCGGGGTGGTGTCGGGCTTGGCCTGGTTTGGCCGGGCTGACCATGGGGCCACCGCCCGCACGGAGTCCGACCACGTCGCCGACAACTTTGCGCTCGATCTCCAGCGCGTGCCCCTTGCTGGTGCGCATGCGGACGCGCAGGCCCAGCGGGCCGTACTCACTTTCCACGCTGTCTTGACCGACCGCCTCGCGCAGCACGCGGCCCAAGGGATCGCGCTCCAATTTCACGACCGCGGCAGAGTTCGCGGCCTCGATGAGGTCGCCGTCGGGGTTGTAGACGTACGTCTCTTCGCCGCGGGGAGCGCCGTCGGGGCCGACATGTTTTACGCCGGTCACCCGCCCCGCACGGTCATACGCGTCCTGCGCGGATCAGGCACTGCACCGCGCTGCTTCGTCGTTGGCCCTGCCCAGTGCGCACCTGCCCATTGTGGGAGCGTACGCGGCTGAGCTCGTCAGGCGGGACTCCAATGCTCCGCCGGTCAGTGGGACGATTGATCTCGCTCCCTCCTTGCCCTCATCTCTTGCTCTGCGCGCTCGATCTGGGCAGCTCGGCTGAAGTCTCCCCTCAGAAGCGCATCTCCGTGAGCCCTCAACTTGGATGCTGCACGAGCGACATAATCATCGAATGAGAGGCTCTGGCGAGATCGGCCAGCGTTCTCGTCCATCCAGGTGCCAAGCAAATCCTGTGGAGCGGCCACGTAGACTACGCCATTCAGGGACCATCCCTGGGATGTGGCAATTCGGTCCCCGCGAATCGGAAACATGCCGCCGTTCAACCGGTGAATCGTGACCCCAAGGTACTGTTCGCGCACGTCGTACTCGACGAAGACGCTACGGTGTTCCCCACCGCCAGGTTGACACATCGAAGGGCGGAAAATGCCCTGCGGGATGGGTAGGAAGACAGACCTGGAGATGAAGAAACCGACCCGAGTGATGGAGCAGCACGAGACCGAGAGGGC
>JAEXQJ010000418.1 GCA_023438785.1 Pseudomonadota bacterium | reverse complement strand
GTGTAGGTCACGCCGCCGCCCAGAAGATGGAGGGCGTAATTGGGCACCCACCGGGCCGTATGCGTCTCCCAACTGACCGGGAAAACTTCCTGCTTCAGGAAGCGTTTCCAACCCATGTCGTTCACGGCGGCGATGGGGTGGGCCAGGTTGTGCGCCACATTCTCGCCGTTCAGCCGGTATTTGATGGCGGCCACATCCCGCTTGCCCGCATTGTCCTGAACCGTGTCGAAGCCGCGGTTGATCAGCACCCATAGCGGGCTGTAGAGCGCTTGCGTGCCGTAGTCGTAACCGGAGTAGAAGTAGCGCTCGCGCGGTTCCTGGGCCCGCGCCGGCGCCGCGCCGAGGCACACCTCCAGCGTGGCAAGCAGAACGGCGACGCGCGAGCCGATGCGCATTGGACCCGGACGGCTCTAGCGCAGCAGTCCCCTGAAGATAATGTCCAAGGACGCCTGGACCTCGGTCTTGAGGTCCGCGCTTCGGGACGGATCGAGGATGACCTCCAGTTCAATGCCGCGAAGAGCGGCAAACGCGAAACGCGTGAAGAGCTGGACCTCGGGCTCGCTCAGCCGCCGTATCTGGCCCTCGCGCATGCCGGCGAGGAGCAGATCCGCAAAGTAGCGCTGCTCGCCCTCGTCGAAGGCGCGGCGCTGCTCGGCCAAATTCAGGATGTCCGCCCGGGCGCGCCGGTCAGGTTCGGTCTCCGCGTACACCGCGGCGCGCGCGGCAATTTGCTCCAGGCGACAGGTCGTGTAGACCCGCAGCCGTGACACGGCGTCCTTCTGGCGTGTCACCTCGGCGTGCACGTTCCGCGAGATGTCGGCCAGTTCATTCTCGATGAGGGCCTGCATGAGTTCTCGCTTGCCGGGAAAGTAGTAGTAGAGCGAGCTGCGCTCTCGTCCCATGGTGCGCGCAATGTCGTCCATGGTCGTCTTGCGGAAGCCGTAGCGCTGGATGATCCCGCGCGCCGCGCTGAGGATCTCTTCGCGAACTCCAGGCTCCCCGGGGGCGCCGACGATGGGGCCTCGTTTGGCCGACGCGGGGACACTTCGACGTTTGGGCATATCCTGTGGAATGCTCATTGTGGCGGCCCTGACTGTCAAGGCTTTCCGTCGGCGAAGCGACAGGCAAGGGCGCCGGTCCCGCGCCGGATTGGCGGGACCGGCCCAGGTCAGAATCAATCCTGGCGATGCGCTTCCCGTTCTGCGCTCTCGTTGCACCAGCGGCGCACGGTGTCCAGGTGCACGCGTTCTTCGTAGATCGCGCGATCGAAGCCCCCCAGCAGATCGGAGTGCCCCAGGAACTCGGCCAGTCGGCGCAGCATGAGCCAGCTATCTCGATCGGCCAACTCGGCGATGAGCAGACTGTCCAGACAGTGGGCCACGCTGGTGCGGGGATCGGAGATGACCTGCAGCAACCCCGACGACTGCACGCCCGCGACGTCGGCGGAGGGCGTCTGCGCGGTGCTGTCGACGCCGAGCTTCTCCATGGTGCAGCGTATGAGTTCGAAGTGCTTGATCTCCTGAGCACGGAACTGCTCCAGGGCCGCCTTCATGGCGCCGTCCGAGCCCGTGGAGGTGAACTTGGCCAGCATGGATTCATAGAGGCGGCTGCCCGTGCGCTCGAAGGCCAGCCGCGAACCTAGCTTGTCGACCAGAACGCTGGGCCGAGTGCCCATGAGGATCTCCCCGGCCGCCTTAGCGACGCCCTTGATGCTCACCGGGGGCGGCACGGTGCCGATTGAGTAGGGCACGGCCTCCTCGGCGAAGCGCACGTGCCACTCTTCGAACTGGTGTCCGTCGGGCTGCACGCCGGACGACTTGGCCGCGTCGATCATGGCCTGGCTGTCGATGGGCGACATGCCAATGCCGGTCTTGTTGAGTCCCATTTGGCTCGACAGCTCGCGGGTCATTGGCGAACCTCCGTCGTAAACATGCGCGAAGCGAGCGCGGCGATCTCCGTGCCCGGCGTCCAGATGTAGCCGGCGCCCACGATCTCCGAGGGCGAGCCTTCGCCGTTGACCATGGCGCGATAGGCGTGCGACGGCGCGCTGGCCGGGAGCTGATCCTTGGGCATGAACTGAGGGCCCAGCGCCTGCAGGTTGACCTCGTTCTTCAGGACCTCACGCACGTAGTTGCGGTGGCTGTCGAACGAAATGTGCTCGGGCAGCTCGCGCGGGATGACCTCGAACGGATCTCGTTTCTCCACCGTGCGGCAGGCCTCCATGGCGATCTGCAGGTGGCCCAGCTCCCAGCCCAGCAGGCGACGCCAGATGGCCTGAATGCGCGGGTCGCTCTCCTGCTCCATGCAGCTCATGTAGTTGTAGACCTCGTTGCACTCGTGCAGGAGCCACAGGCCGATGGGCGACTCCTCGGGATCCAGGAGCGATTCGTACTGGGTCACGTGCTGCTCCTCGATGGAGACGATCTCGGCGTAGAGTTGGCGGGCCAGCGGATCCGCGTAGGACGGCCCCACGTTGGCGTAGAAGTCCATGGTCTGGTTCTCCGCCGCCACGATAGTCATGACGTTCAGCTTGGTCAGCCCGCTGGCCGAACGGCGATCGAAGGGCGTGCGCAGATCGTCGCTGGGTGCCCGATGTTCCTCGGCCGTGGGGCGTCCGGGGCGAATGTCCGTGTAGCTCTGCAGGATGTTGTTGGCGTCCTTTCCTTCCAAACGATCGAGGAGCGCCGAATAGCGGAAGAGGTGGTCGAAGTCCTCCAGCAGGCCGAAGTTCAGCACCTGCTTCACGTACGGATCGGGTTCCTTCTCGGCCAGGCTGGCTGTGACCTCCACCGCCACCTGCTCGTAGCCGATGGTCGTCTCCAGCGCCGATTCGTCGCCGGGCACCAGCCAGTTGACGAGCGTCTGTTGTTGCTTCTCGATGCGCCGGATTTGGGCCAACGGCAGGCGCAGATCACGGTTCATGCGCGCGAACGCGTGCGAGAAGCGTATCGCTTCGGTTTCGATGCCGTTCATTAGGATCACGCGCACGCGCGTGAAGGCGTCGTTGTCCAGCTTGCTGATGGGCAAGTTGGTCAGGTCGCGCCAGTTGAAGGTTTGCTGATCGAGCGGAACGCCTGTTTCTTTGGACAAGTCGAGAGCCATTCTTCCCCTCCTCCCACACGCGCCGCGAACCCTCGTCCCCGGCCGCACGACTTCCACACTGATGCACCGACAGGATGGGTTGAGATGCTTGCCTGTCAAACCGACGAGGCGAAGCGCGCTCGGGCATCCAACATTCGGTTACGCAACCTGATGGAGGGAGTCATGAAAGGGATGAGTCGGGGAGTGCTGGTTGCCTTGTGCGCGGCCGTGACGATGGCCGGCTGTAGCTGGTGGCAGAGCAAGGAGGCCAAGTCGTGGCCACTGTCCAGTGACAACCTGCCCGCCGCCAGCGGCAAGGTCGTGACGGAGAAATGGGACGGGCGCACGCGCAACGTGGAGGTCGAGGTGAGTCATCTGGCGCCCGCGGATCGGGTGGCAAGCGGCGCGAACACCTACGTGGTCTGGTTCAAGCCCGCGCAACAGGACGCGCCCGCGCAGAACATGGGCACCATTCGCCCCGATCAGAACCTGTCCGGCAAGCTGAAGACGACCACGTCGTTCGTGGATTTCGACGTCTTCGTGACGCCCGAATCGGCGGCCAACGTCACCTCACCCAGCCAGAAGGAGGTCCTGAGCGCGCAGGTGCGCGGTCCGGCACCGACGTACTGAGCGTTCCCGCGCCCTTCCACCATGGAAGCAGCCGGCCAAGTCGGCCGGCTTCGCTCGGAATGAGAAGCGCGATTGCCGCGCGTGCGTGAGGAGGCCGCGCGGCACCTGCGCGGGTCGAACAGGACCGCGGGCAAGGCCAGGGCATCTCCTTGATTGACCTCGGGAGCGACGGACGCTTAGAGGGGAGGAGGTGTGAGATGGCGACTATCGACGAAAGGACCGGAGCGGAGGTCCGAACGGGGGCGGTGGGGCGCGCGGATCGCATGGCGGCGGGGGCCTCGACCCTGGAGGCCGTGGCTGGCGCGGGCGGCGTGGTCCTGCCCATCCTCGGCCTTGTGGGTGTGCTGCCGTTGTGGATGGCGGGAATAGCGGTGATTGTGATCGCGGGCGGGCTCCTGGTCGAGGGCGCGGGCTTGCTGACCCAATACGGTGCGCTGCTGGCGTCGACACGTGAGAGCAGCGGCCGCGGCACTCCTGAGATGGCGGGCGGCGTGGCCGTGCAGGTCATGGGAGGCGCGGCAGGATTGGTGCTGGGGATTGTGGCCCTGCGTTCCGGGATGCCCGTGACCCTGTTGTCCATTGCGATCCTGGTGCTGGGCGGGGCCATGTTGCTTGGTGCGGGCGCGACGGCGCGTCTCTCGGCCCTGCAGTACAGCTTCCATGGCGGAAGTGAGCTCGGTCGCAAGGCCGCCGACGAGGCGGTGCGCGCTGCGAGCGGCGCCGAGGTGTTCACGGGGCTGGGCGTCCTGATCCTGGGTGTGGTGGCCTTGAGCGTGGGCGCGACCGCTCTCACGCTGGTGCTGGCCGCTTGTCTGGCCTTGGGATCGGCGGTGTTCCTGGCGGGAACCAGCCTGGGCGCCCGCATGGTGGCGATCCTCAAGCAGAAGTAGTCCGTGGAGCTCGTACCCGGAGCCACGCGGTGGTGGACGCCGCGTGGCTTTGGCATATCGGGGGTACGCAAGGAACGCGCTGTCACCCCCCGCGCGGCGCTCTCATCTACCCCAAGGAGGTGGGTGGATGAAGGCCTCATTCCTGCTCGCGGTTGTTGTGGCGGGTATCTTCGGCCTGGCCTGTGAGAGTGTGACTCCCTCCCGCATCGAGTACTGGAAGGGCAGCACGAAAGGGCCGGGCAAGTTGCTGGCCGCAGTGTCTGACGGGGAGCTCAGCCCCAAGCTGCGGGCGCAGGCAGCGGCGGCTCTGGCCGACATCGGCATGTCCGATATGGCCGAGGCCGCGGGCGGGAAACTGCCCGCTACGGAGCGCTGGGAGATTCTCAAGACGCTGATTCCCTTGCTCAGCGAGCGCTTGGGGCGCGGCCATGCCGCGGAGGCGGGCCATGCGCGCGACGCCCTGTTCGGCTGGCGTCGGTTCGCCACGCCGGAAGAGATGCCGGCCATCGACGCCGCGCTGTTGCCGGTTCTGCAACGAGAACTGCGCGAGGGCCGCCCGTCGAGCGGGCGCTTCGGCGTGGGCTTGATGGTCCAGTCCATCGGCGTGGCCGCCGCGCCCATGCTGGTGAATCTGCTGCGCGACGGGAAAGCAGACTGTCGGGTTCCCGCCGAGTTGCTCGCCACCGTGGGAACCCAGGAGGATCGGGAACTAGGCGGGCGCTTGCTGGTGGCACGAGCCAGCTCAGGCAGGCTCGAGAGCGACAAACGCGATGCTCTTTGGGCGGCCATGGGCTTGTTGGGCGGCAGGTCGGTCACGGTCTTCCTTTCGCAACGTCTGCGCGAGGGCCGGGCGGGGGATGCCGTGCGAGCAGCGCAGGCCCTGCAACTATCTGCCGCCCCAGAGGTCGTGCCGCTGGCTCTGCGCATGGCGGCCGATTCCGCCACGGATCCCGCTCTGCGCGACGAGCTGTTCCAAGTGTTGGCACGCACGGGAGGGCCGGCCGCCGAAAAGGGGTTGCTGGACATCATCGCCACACATCCCGCCGATGCGATTCGCTACGAGGCGTTTACGACCGCGCTCATCATCGGCCAGGCCTCCGCTATCGAACCCATTCTCGATGCCTTGCCCGCGCATGCCACGTACCGCAAGAACGAGTTGGTCGAGCGCGTGGTGCAGCAGGTTGTCCTGGTGGAGCCCGGCGTGAAGGCGGCGTTGATGAACGCGCTGCACTCGCGCTCGCCAGTGGCGCGCATGGTGGCCGTGTTGGCGCTCGAAACCTCACCCATGGCCCGCGTGAAGAATGTGCGCTTGGGGACACCCGCGGATGTGCCTGCTCTTCTACGCTTGGCCAATGATCAAGCCGTGGTGCGTGGCTTCCCACCCGGTGAGACAGTGGGCTCGGAGGCACTGCGGGTGTCGCGCCTGCTACGCCAGACCGTGGGCGCGGGCGAGCCGTGACGGGGGATCCCCTGTTCGGCCGGCCAGGCCGCCCCACAACGGGCGCGACCACCGCTGGGCCGCGAGCACCATGAGGGCGAAGCGGCTCGCCGTGAAAGCGACGATGCCCAGGCGGAACCACAGGTCAGTGCCCAAGGCGGCCCGGCTGTCGTAGAGCACCGGAAAACAGACGTAGTCGATGGTGATCACGATGGCGCCAGCCCAGAAGATGCGCCCCGGCCCGACGAAGCACAGCAGCGGGATCAGCCACAGCACGAACTGCGGCGACGAGAAGACTTCGAAGTTCCAGAACATGAGGATCGAGAACAGGAATGCCTTGGCCAGCTCCGCGACCGTCGACGGCCTGAACGCCGCGGCCAGCACGGCCCCGCCGAGTTGGACGACGTGCCAGAGCCACCGGACGCCAACCACCTCGCCCAGCAGACGCCGCCCCGAGGTGCCGCCCAGGGACCAGCCGGCGAGGTAGGCCAAGGCGTCGAAGGTGCTCTCCCCGTTGGGCGGTCGTCGGGCGTGGAAGGCATAGGGCCACGCGACGTTCTTCCAGTCGCCCATTATGCCGACCATGAGGTTCCCCACGACGAAGGGCGCCAGAACAATGCCCACGTGGAATAGGGCGCGGCGCCACGGCATGCGGGCGGCCAGGAACACGGCGAACGCGGGAACGCCGAACAACAGATAGCCCTTCAACGCGATCACGGCCCCGAAGCTGAGCGACGCCGCCAGCCATCGGGCCCGACTGCAGAAGACGAGGCCCAGGAGGGTCAGCGCCGCCGGGTAGAAATCGTAGCGGTAGAGCGTGAAGAACAATGATGCGGGCAGGAGCAGCAGGACCACGGCGCCGCGAAATGCGCTCCGCACCGCCCAGCGTAGGACCCACGCGAACGAGAAGAGCGAGAGCGCCATCCACCACCACACCATGTTGGAGGCTGGTGTGGGCAGAACCGGCCAGATCTCTGCCAGGAGTCGGCAGAACCCGAACAGGAGATTTGCGAGGAGCGGGTACTCGGAAAAGGAATCCACACACGGCATGCCGCCCGATGCGACCCAGCCGGAGCTAGGCAGATAGGAGTGCACGATGTCGTAGGCGTCGAAGACCAGGCGGATGCCGGCCGGGCGCCAGGCGATCAACAGCCCCCAGTGCCGACGCAGCCCCCAGGCCAGCCCGGCCACGAGCAAGGAACTGGCGACTAGGAATAGGAAGCCATCCGAAACGCGCCACGCCGGGCGCGCGCGAGATGCGGCACCAGGCTCTGGTACGGACCACGACATGGAGCGAGCATGCCCTGGCCGGCGGCGGCCGGGAAGCGGCTCAAATGCCCTGCCGCTCGCGGTGGGTGTGCCAGATGCCCTGCAGGCGACGGATGGCGGCGCGCGGATCAGGGGCCTGGCCCACGGCCCGAACCACCGCGAAATTGCGCGCCCCGTGCGCCAGCACCTGGGCCAGGTTGTCGGCGTTGAGTGACCCGATGGCCACGCTGACCAGCGGCGTGGCCCGGGCAATGCGTCCGGCGCGCTCCATGCCGAGGGCCGGATCGGCTTTGCGCTTGGCGGGCGTGGGGAACACGGGGCCGATGCCGATGTAATCCGGGGCTTGGGCGCGGGCCGCCCATTCCTGCGCCTCACTGTGTGTGGACAGGCCGAACAGCTTGCCCGGTACGTTCCACGCGGCCCGTGCCTCGGCCAAAGTCATGTCGTCCTGGCCCAGGTGCACCCCGTCCGCGTCGACCTCGGCGGCGATGGTCACGTCGTCGTTGACCACGAAGCGCGTGCCGCTGCCCGCGGTCAGCCGGCGCAAACGATGGCCCATGGCCACCACCTCGGCGCGCGGACGATCCTTCATGCGCAACTGCACGAAGCGAACGCCCTCGGCCACGGCCGCCTCGGTGCAGGCCTCGTAGCCCGGGCTCGGATTGGTCAGAACGAGGTAGAGGCCGAAGTCTTCCATGTCAGTCGCGGTACGTGGCGTCCCAGTTCTTGAACACGGGTTCCAGGTTCTTGCCGCGCAACATGGCCGTGAAGGTCTCCACGTCGCGATCGTCGTTCACGGCGAACTGACCGCTGTCGCCCTCGGCCGCGTGCGCATAGCCGCCCACGGTAGTCCGGCTGGCCACACTCATCTTCGAAATCCCCACGCCCGCCATGCCGTCGCGGAAGCGAACCCCCTCGCGCGTGGACAGGACCAGTGGCGCGTCAGGCAGCATGATCCGCAGGGCGAAAATGATCTGCGCGAGTTGTGTGTCGCTGACCGCGTGTGGCGCCTTGAAGCCGCCTTGTTCGGGGCGCACACGCGGAAACGACAGGGAGATGCCCGAGCGCCAGAAACGCTTCTGCAGCAGGCGCGCGTGTTGGTACAGGGCCACCACGTCCCACAGCGGATCGGCCAGCCCGAGCAGCGCGCCCAGGCCCACATTGCGCATGCCGGCTTGCAGGGCCGCGGCCGGCGTCGCGAGACGGCCGGCGTAGTCGCGCTTGGGGCCCCAGCGGTGCAGTCGATCGTAGATGGTCGGCTCGTAGGTCTCCTGGTACAAGGTCACGCCCGTGCACCCGGCGGCGGCCAGGCGGCCGTACTCCTCCGCCGACATGGGGAAGGCCTCCACGGTGACCACGGCGAAACGCGTGGCCGCCAGCTTCACGCACTGGAGCACGTAATCGAAATCGGCGCGCGGCGTGCGCTCGCCCGTGAGCAGGAGGATCTCTTCGATGTCGTTCTCGGCCAGCTTGGCCATCTCCGATTCCACCTCGGGCATCTCCAGGCGTCGGCGCGTGATGCGGCGATCGCTGGCGAAGCCGCAATAGGTACAGCCGTTGCCGCAGAAATTGGAGAGGTACAGCGGCGCATACAGGGTGATGGTGCGCCCGAAGTGCCGCCGGGTGAGCGCCTGCGCCGTCTGCGCCAGGGCCTCCAGGTGGGCGGCGGCCGCGGGCGAGAGCAGGGCGGCCAGCTCGGCCTCGTGACGGGTTTCGGCGCGCAGCGCGGCCATCACATCGGCGCTCGTCGCGCAACGCGCCCGTTCGCACCAGGGATCGGGATCGAGCCAATCCGGGCGCACGAAGCTCTCGGCCGTGTCACTCACGACGACGCCGAGAGGAAGGAGGTCAGCGGGCTGGACGCGGCGGCGCCGTCGGCACGGGACATGAGCCCCGCCCGGTGCGCATCGCAGCCCGCCTGCACCGCGCGGGCGAAGGCCGAGGCCATGGCCAACGGATCGCGGGCCGCCGCCACCGCCGTGTTGACCAGCACCGCCGCGCACCCCATCTCCATGGCCGCAGCCGCCTCCGAGGGGGCGCGCAGACCCGCGTCTACGATGACCGGGATCTGGCTGTTCTCCACGATGATGCGAATCAGACCGGCGGTGGCCAGGCCCTGGCCGCTGCCGATGGCCGCACCCAACGGCATGACCGAGGCGCAGCCCACGTCTTCCAGCCGCTTGGCCAGCACGGGGTCGGCCGGCATGTACGGCATGACCACGAACCCGTCGGCGGCCAGGATACGCGCCGCCTCCAGCGTCTCGATGGGATCGGGCATCA
This sequence comes from Pseudomonadota bacterium, assembly GCA_023438785.1. Classification (GTDB taxonomy): domain Bacteria; phylum Myxococcota_A; class Polyangia; order Fen-1088; family Fen-1088; genus Fen-1137. The sequence goes on along the minus strand of JAEXQJ010000418.1, from coordinate 3,979 downwards.
GGTGGTGCGGGTTGGGATGAATCTCCACCTTGATGAACGGGCTTTGGCACAGATCGCAGGCCAGGCGCGCGGCCGCCACGGCTTCCTTGGCGTTTCGGGCCCCTGAGGTGTTGGGCATGAGGCTCACGCCGGGCAGATCGGCCAGCGGGCGCATGAGATCCTCCTCGGGCCGCTCGCGGTTGAAGCGGCGCAGGGCCACGGTCACCAATTGCGAGCCGGAGGCGCGGATGGCCGCCAGCATGGTCTCCGTGTCGCTGAACTTCCCGGTGCCCAGCAGCAGGCGCGAGGTGAAGCGGTGCTTGCCCAGCACCAGTTCGGTCGCCATCAGCCGCCTCCCGCGAAGGTCAGCAGTTCCACCCGATCGCCATCCTTCAGACGGCAGGCGGGGCGGGCCTCCTTGACGACGACCTCGTCATTGACCAACACGGCCACTCGTTCGGGCGCGGCCCCCACCGCCTGCAGCAGCTCGGGCAGAGCGCCCTGGCCACCCCATTCGAAGGGCTCGCCGTTCAGAATCAACTTCATCTCTGCTTGTTCTCCTGGAAAGCGCGACCGGCGCCGAGATCGCGTATCCGCGCTCCCTTCGCCGGCATGATCCGGATCAGGTTCAACGGGTGTGATCTCAGCCCTCGTGAGAGGGCACCCCGGCGAACGGCAGGCAATATAGCGCATAGAAGGCGCGTGCAGCAGGGAAGCTCTGGTACACAGAGATCCGTGGTCGGCCCGCGTCGTGGGTCACCGCCCCCTCACGCCAGGGCCGCGATTTCGTCTGACAACCGAGGCAGCAAGCCGGCGTCCAGGTTGGCGCGTAGGAAGGCCAGCAGGGCGGCCCGCTGCACAGAACGTCGCGTCTGGCGGCCCTGGGAGCGCAAGGCGCCGCTCACGGCGGCAAGGTCGATGCCGGGCCGGGTGCGCGTCCGCTCGAAGAGACAGTACACATCGCCGATGTAGCTGCCGGCGTGGGCCAGTTGTGCCTTGGTCGAGACCACCGCCGGCGACTGGTAGAAGGCGCCTCGGCACGCCAACCCGGCCGCCTGCAACGCGGTCAGCAGGGCCGTCCAGGCGCGCATGTCCTTGTTGTTGAAGGTCACCAGGACACGCCCCTCCGGGTGGAGTTGGGCCACCACACCGTGCGCGGCGTTGTGCAGGCCCCGTTCGTAGCGATCCCATCCCCCGTCGCCAGCCACCCGATCGCTGACCGCGATGTCCGCGGCCGGCTCGGGGGCCAAGCCGAGCAGGCTGTTCCACAGGGCCGAGAACTCCAGGTAGGGAACCGAATCGCCGTAGGGCGGATCCAAGAAGACCAGTGAGGCGGGCGCGGGCAACGGCTCGCGCAGCAACTCGCCGGCCGAGCCGAGTCGAACCGTATGACCCGCCCCGCGGCCAGGGAAGCGGCGCAGGTCCGCGAAGCCGCGGCACATGCGCTGCAAGCGCGCGCGGATGTGGGCCAGAGGGTTGCTTTCCAGGTGCAGCGGCGGGACCCAGAATCCCGGTACGGTCCAGGCCGGCCCGCCCGTGGTCAGGTTGTTGCGGTAGGCGATGAGGCGCGAGCACTGGGCCGCCGATGCGGTGAGGGCCAAACTGGCCGTATCTCGCTCCGCCTCGGGCAGCCGGCCGATGCGCTCGGCGAACGCGGTGAGCAGCCGAAAGTTGCGCGCCGAGAACAGGTGCCGTGTGCGCAGGCCGGGGAAGGCCAAGATGCGGCGGTTGGGGGTGAGGGCCCGATCGAAGCGACACGCGTCCGCATCTTCGCCGTGGGCCGGACAGTCCTGCTCATCGGCGATCTCGCGGCCGTCATCGAGCACCACGCGCAGTTGGCGGGTAGCCACCAGATTCTCCAGGTTGAAACACAGCCGGTTCTCGCAGGACGGACAGGTGTAGCGCCGCCCGCGCCGCACAGCCTTGTCCGCCGACACGCGCAGCCCGCAGTGCGGGCAGACGACCACGACCGCGTGAACCACGTGCCGGATGGTGCGCCCGCCCAGACGGTACAGCTCGCCGAATTCCCGCTCCAAACCGTCGAGCTCACTCTCCAGCAGGCGGCGAAAGGCGTGCGGCTCGGGAGGATCCAGCGTGGCGCGCGTTAAGGCCACGGCCACCGGGTTGACGTCGAACCCCACGCATTTCGCCCCCAGGCGCGCGGCCTCGCTGAGCGGAACGCCCGAGCCGCAGAACGGATCGAGCACGAGCTGTCCGTTCAACAATCCCGCGGCCCGTAGCGCCCGGCGGACCACGTTGTGCGGCTTGCGCGCCCAGTATTTGTGAAACGAATACGCCGGCGGATGGGTCTCGGCCCGGATGGCCAACTGGGAGAAGTCCCTGCTCACGCCGTCCTACCGAAGATGAGGATGAAGTCGTTGAGCGCGACGCCGAGCTGGTCGCCCGTGCGCCGTTGGCTCGCCACCCAGGACGCCTCCGTGTAGCGCGGGACGCGCAGGACCAGGCGCTGCAGCCGCAAAGGAACGCGTTCGGTCTGGAGCTGGTCGAGCAGGCGACGCGTGACCGGGACGTAGTCGCCGCGAATGATGGTGTCGCCCATCATGAGAGCCAGCGTGCCTTTCACCTGCGCGGCCAGCGAAGACACGGCGGCTGCCAGATCCTCCACGTAGTCTCCGACTTTGGCGGCGTGGCCCAGCTTGAAGGCCTCGCGGATCTCGCCCTTGTGCACCTCGCGCGGGGCCATGCCCAACCAGGCCAGTTCGAGCGAATTGATAGATGAGTAGCGGTAGTTGTTGAAGTAGGGCGGATGGACAATGGCCAGGCCAAACGAGCGCGGGCGTGCGGGCCGCGCGCGCGCATCGAGCAATTCGAATCGCGCCCGCGTGCTCCAGCGGCGGGGCAGAGCCTGCACCGCCGCCGCGTAGGTTCGCAGGCGCGCGGCGAAGGTCGGCCAGGCGTCGGTGCTGGCCTTGGCCGCGTCGAGGAACAGCCGGCCTTGTTGTGTGGTCGCGCGCGACACCCGGCGCACCGTGGAGGCGAAGGCCGCCAGGAGCAGGTTGCGTACGGGCCCCTCGGCCTCGGGATCGATGGCCACACGGATGCGGCCCAGGCTGGTCACGGTCTGGGGCAGGAACCAGTGGTCCGCGTTGCGCAGCCCGACCGGTCCGGGCAGGGCACCGCGGGGGCTTCGGCCGAAGCGTTGCTGCACCCGCGCGAGGGCCTCCAGCGCCTGCGCCTCGGGCACGTGCGTGGTCTTCACCCCGCACAGCAGGCCCGACAGGGGCGACACGTCTCGGGCCACCACGTGACGGGCCAAGGCCAGTGCCTCTACCGCCGTGGTGCCCGAGCCGCACATCGGATCGACGACCCATTCGCCGGGCGCGGTGAACTCATCAATCAGCCGGCGTGCGATGGGCGGCGGGAACTTGCCAAAGAACCTGAACACGCCGTGCGTCAGGTAGGCGAGTTGCTTGTTGCTGCCCATGACTGACCAGGCCTCGATGGGCGCGCGGGCCCATAGCCCGGCCGCGTCGATGAGGCGTCGCTCGCGCTCGGTCAGCCCGCCCTCCGCGCGCACCTGCACGCCGACGGCCTCTGAAGGGGCGTAGCTGGCGAGGGGGCGAGAAACCATGAGGGCAACCTAGCACCGCTGCCGCACCTTGTTGCGGTCGGCGCACCCGCCACGCCCGCGAGCCGGTTTCGCCATTCCGCGCCGACTAGGCAACGCTGATGACGTTGGGATCCCGCCAGGGCATGGTCTGCGGTCACCTCAACGAAACACCTTGTGCGGATGCATCAGGGGGCCGCGGCCAGGCCTCCATCGCTGGCCTGGAGAACCGTTCAACTCCGGAGGAAACGTGCGTGACAAATCGTTAAGCCAATCGTTCTGCCGTATGGGTGGCCTGGTCGCCATCCTGGGCTCACTGGCCCTGGCGTGTTCGGGGTCATCATCCGATCCGCCCAGCGGCGGATCCACGGCGGGCTCCACCGGCGGCTCCCCCGGGGGCTCCCCCGGTGGCTCCACCGGGGGGCCCGGCGG
>JAEXQJ010000414.1 GCA_023438785.1 Pseudomonadota bacterium | reverse complement strand
CTGGTCTCGTCTGGGCTTTCGACCGTCCGCAACATCCGCGGCCAATACTACCCGCCCGCTAACCCCGAACCGCCCTGCTCCCGGTAAGGGGTTTACGTCGAAGCTGACCAGCCGTTGATTCGACATCCCGACTCGATGGGTGGTGCGGCCAAGGTACTTGAAGACTTGCGAAGAGCCGCCGAAGGTCGGCTTGGCGTACACCAACCAGTCCTGACCGTAGAGACGTTCAACGCCTTGGCGATAGGCGGTGGGCGGCTGTCCGCGGCCGACCATCCGCTTCAACGGCGTGTTAGCCCGCCTTCCCTGCGAGCAGCCACCTTTCCAACCATGCATCGATTACGGTCCATGTGTTCCCGTTGATGCTGTCGTTGTGCCCGGCGTGCGGTACGAGCAGCAGCTCCTTTGGGCCGCGGAGCGCTCCGTAGACGCGGACCGAGTGTGCTGGTGGCGTTTCCTGGTCGGCCTGGCCATGTATGACGAGGACTGGAATCTCGATTTTGGCCGCAGCCAAGGCGGGGCTGACATCGTCCACATTGAACCTGGCCAGGTCCTCAGCAATTCGGAGAGCGCTTGCGATGTTCCCCTTGCTGGCGAAAAAGGGAGCGCGCTCTGAAGCCACGGTTCGCAGATCCGAAAACGTCGCGACGGTGATCACGAGAGCCACGCGCTTGTCTTCAGCCGCCGTCTGCAAAGCGACGGCCGCGCCCAAGGAAGTTCCCAGCAAGACAATGGGGCCGGGCCCGGATATCGCGTCCAGGACCCTGATCAGATCGACCTTCTCGTAGTAGCCGTACGTGCAGGCGTCGCCTTCGGACTCCCCGTGCGCCCGGCTGTCGTAGGCAACCACGTCAAAACCTCGAGGCAGAAGGTGTTCGGCGATCGAAGCGCTGGATCCGCGGTTGTCGGCAGCCCCATGCAAGTAGACGACCGTTCCTCGCCGTGGTTCCTGCGCTTTGAACCTCCATCCTTTCAGGCGCACTCCCGAGCCGCTGAACCAGAGGGTCTCGTGCTGACGACTCGATATGTCGGTCGCGATCGTCTTTCCGGGATGAAGGAGTGCGCCGGCGCCCCACGATGGGGGCATGCAACCTCCAAGGGAGGCGAGGAGAAGCACGGCTATGATGGCTTCGACTTTCGACATCGAGTGCGAGGTCGGGCTAACGCGTCAGCAGCCTGCGAGGAGGATAGCCGCTATCGGAGCGACGAGGGGAGGTGGAGTTGGGGGCTGGCCGTGGTGTGAACTCCGTGGATCCGCGGGCTTGGCGTGCTCGGAAGGAGATGGCCCCTCCGGGTCCCGCTCCGCAAGCGGGATTCCGTCCGCGCGGGTTCTGCTTCTTCATGCCCACCACGCCTTCCGGGGCGCCATTGTGCGGTCCGGCGTCCCGTGGCCACGCGGTTGCCCGGCGCCCGGGCGCTCCGGGGGAGCTGGAGAGCCGCTTACACGTGTGGATCCGGCCCTCGTGCCCAGCCGGAGAGCCGTCTCCACGCTTGTATCCGGCCTTCGTGCTCAGCCGGAGAGCCGTCTCCACGTTTGCATCCGGCCTTCGTGCCCAGCCGGAGATCCGTCTCCACGCTCGTATCCGGCCTTCGTGCTCAGCCGGAGAGCCGTCTCCACGTTTGTATCCGGCTCTTGGGCTCGCTCGGAGAGCTTCCTCCACGTCTGGATCGGGCATTTCGATTCCGCAGAGAGGGGGCCACCGGGCCTGGCGGCCCCTCTTCTGCTCGGCTTGAGGGCTACTTGGTGGCTGGGGTGGGGGCTGGTTCGCCGGTGGGTGAGGAGGCTTGTCGCGGATCGTGGGCCCGAGACGCCGGATTGCCGGTCTCCGGAGCCGTGCTCGTTGAACACTTCACGCTGGACATGGCTTGCGCGCACAGCTTAGGGTCGGCGTTGCGCGTTGGGGAGAGGCGTAGCGCCCCATGCGAACCAGAGGAGGCGTGGAATGAGGGCAAGAGCTATCCGCGACGATGGGACACGGAGAATCGGCCTGTGGGGGAAGGTGCTTCTTGCGTCGATTGCCGCTGTGGCTATTGGAGCGGGCGTCTCTCTGTTCGCACGACGCGGAAACGATGTTGGAACATGCATCGCGAATGCATTGTCGATGCGGCACCTGGCGAAGGACTCAATCTTCTTCTTCGTCAATCTTGGCAGTCTGGGGACCGTGGAGTTCAGTCAGGTGCGCCAGGACGATCGCACCTTCCGAGAGCTGCCAGACATCGCGCGCATCGTTGAGGCGTGCCGGGTCATCTACGCCAAGGGAAATCCGGGCGACGAGAGGATACGCCTCGCGGACGAGAACGCCACGATCAGCGTGCGCCGAAAGGTCGGCAGGGTTGAGAGCGCCGTGGCTGGCGCGCAGGTGAGCCTAAGGAACGGCAAGGGCGGGAGCTGCGTGACCGATCCGCAGGGGCGGTGCGCTCTTTCGCTCGGCGGTGCGGCGGTCTTGGAGTCGCTTTCGCTGCAGGTTCGACTCCCAGACGGACGCATCATTGATAAGGCGGCGCCCACCTTGGAGGTCGCCCGGAGCGGGCTGACCATTCAAGTTCCTCGGGAACCACGAACCCTTGTCGTGAGAGCCGTGTCGTGCAACGACCAGAGTCCGCTGCGCCTGGCGCGTATCGAGATGGACGGAAAGGGCGCACCGATCTGGCGAAGCGACTGCGGAATCGAGCCTCCTTCCGGTGACCGGGCGGTCCAGTGCCAAAGCGCCGTTGCCACCGATGGAGAGGCACGATTTCAGTACTACCCCGACTCGCTTGAGAGCGTGCGCGCCGTCGTATCGCCGCACGGGGGGAATGGAGCACCAGAAAGCCACGTCCTCGACTCACCACTTGACGACATCGCCATCGTCAGGTGGGGGTGTCCATGCGTAGTCCAATCCATTTCCATAACCCAACCAAAACCAGGTGAAGGCTCCAACGGCGATCAGCTCACCATCGGGGGGCAGGTTCATGTCGAGGGCGCTGGCGACCCGAGCTGTGCGCGGGTATGGCTCCTTTTGAAGACCAAGCGCCCTTCCGACGGACCCATTTGCGTACGCCGGTCACCGCTGGAGGTTTCACCGAGAGGGGAGTGGAGCGCAACGGTGCCGCTGGGTGAGCAGGGGCAAAGCTTCGGTGAGACATTCAGAATCCGCGCGGTGGCCAACTCGGCTGCTACCCGCTGGGAACCGACCATTCCAGCCTGGCCGAAGGAAGGCGCCCAATCCGCTCTCCTTTCGATCGTCAAGAGCGGAGGCCCAACGGACACCCGGCTGGCCGATGATCTGATTGATGTGATCAGAAAGGAACAGTCCAGCAATGTGCGAGAGAGCTCGGGCGAATGGGCTGACCAGTGCTTCACGGAGGCCGACCTGGCACGGTTCTGGGCTCAAAGGATCCCAACCCAGATCGTGGCGAGCCTTTCCACCGACCAGGATTTTGGCAGGATCGCCGACGCGATCCGAGCCATGCCAACGGATCAGCGCCGCCAGCTACTGGGGAAAGCGGCCCGGACCTACCATCCAACGTGGGCGCAGCTTGGCAGAAAGGACTCGAGTGGTCAGACCGAGGCTGGTCAGACGGCCGAAAGAGCAATCGCAGCGAGAATCACGGACCTTGCCCGAAAGAGAGCCGCGGATCCGGGACCGCCACCCGACTGCAGGACATTCTGGCCATAGACGGAGGCATGACCCATGGAGGAGAACTGCCAGCGCATAGTGGCGGCTGAACAACGCAGGCCAGCCCAGCATCGATTGGCGATCGCTCTGGCGGCAATGTTCTGCTCGCCGCTACTCAGTTGTTGCAGCCAGGCAACCACCGGTGGACCGCGTGCGACAGCGCCTACCGCCACCGCCCTTCACTGCACTCGCCTCGAAGGGACGATAGGCATGTCTCAACAGTGGGGGTCGGGCTGGATTGATTTCGAGCCCCCGCAGGATTTCCAGGCAGGATCGATCCTTCGCCTGACAGTCGGCGGGAGTGCTCGGAAGATTCTCGTTCGTTTGCTAGCAGCAGGGGAATCCCCCGACACCCCTGCGGGCCTCCTAGGTGAATACCAGGTGCCGGAGAACAGGGCTGCAGAGGTTCCCCTCTCCGCGGACACAGCCAAGGTTCGGCAAGTCTCGGTTCACGGTGGATCGAGGGCATGGAGCTTTGATCTCGGTGCCTCGAACGGCCCTGCTTCGCTAGCAGGTGTCGCTCTTTGCCGGTGAACCGCCATGACCCCAGCTTCGAAGAAGAGAAACAAGGTGTGGTGGCGGGTGACCGCAGGCGCCCCCGTGGCCACCCACGCCCTCGTCGCCGTCGCCCTGCTCATGTCGTCGTGTGGTCCTTGGCCGTTCGGCGACTGCTTCCTGGTCGTGAAGGGACGAGTCCTGGAATGTGGAACGACGACGCCGGTAGCCGGGGCGACCATAAGCACCAGAATCGACCGCGGAATTCACGGCAAGCGGACCCTGTCGGACACCTTCTCGACCGACAACAAGGGGTCTTTTGAGGTCCACACCGATGGCTCCGAGCCTTGTTCTAGCTGGGCAACCTTGACCTTCGAAAAGCCCGGGTTCGAGTCGCTCTCGATGCAATTCAAGGGCTCCACGAAGACGCCGGCGGAAGTGTGCCTGACCCGGGCAGCGAGCCCCTGAGCACGCAGCGCACCCCGGCCGCACCGGGGTTCCCTGCGCGTGCAGCACCTACACACACAGAGCAGAAGAGCATGGGCACTCAGGCCGCCGCCTCCCGCCCTGAGGTGGCTCTCCTTGTTGCGGCGCCATGGTCGACCGTCGAGGCGGACGGGAGCGTCGAACGGGCCGGGGGGCCCTTGGAGCCTGCAGCCGGGCGCTGTGCAGGCCATACCCGCCGCGAGGTGATGCCTGCCCCTCTCGTCGTTGACCCCGGGCCCGTGCCTCGTTGACCCCCGGTCGGGGGCCGTTGGCCGGGGACCCGGGCAGTGGTGATGCCGCCGTGGAGCGGGGCGGCCGGTCACCCGGCTCGGGTTGGCCCCTCGGCGCGCTCAGTGTGGGCATTCCCCGCGAACCATTGGGCAGGGGCCCGCGTCCTGTTGAGCCCGGCCTGGCTGTCCGTTGACCGGGGCCCCGTGCGCCCGCGACGGCCCACCCGTGGTGAGCGGACCGGCCACCCACGGAGTCCTGGCCGGTCGCCCGCACGATGTTGGGCCGTCTTTGCGACGTCTTGACCCCACACCCGTGGTCCGGTGACCCCTCACCCGCATCTTCTGACCCGACCCCCGCATCGTCTCGTACTGTCGCGCGCTATCTCTTTGCCGTCCCGCACAATGACACGGGGCCGCGGGGAGCCGCCGGTACATACAAGGATGCGCCGACTGGATGGCGCTCACGGCTGTTCGCGCTAGGCCAGCGGCTCGCCCTGGGCCGTGCGGGTCTCCGCGCCTCGCTCCCCGGGGCCACCTCTTCCATCACGAATTCTGATTGACTCATTCAAAACAAATAATGATTCGAACAGCCTGAGCCCGTCTAGGTTGGCCAAATTCCCCCGTGACCCTCGCTGTTGTTCAGGCCCGTGGTCCTCTCCGACTGGCTTCCCCCGCTGAAGCACGGCAGTCCGTGCAAGCCAGCGCCGTCGAGACGACAAGGTCAGCGCCTGCGCCGGAGGGAAATTCACACGAGAACGGAACCCGCCGTCGGGTTCCGATGTCCGAGATCCGAGCGCGACCGAAACGCAACTTCAGGGTCGTTAGGTCGAGAACTGAGCAGAGGAGAAGTCAGATGACGAAGTGGATGGGATCCCTGGCCAGTAGTCTTGCCGTTGTCGCGGCGCTTGTCATGGCCGCAGGGTGCAGCGGCCAGAAGGACAGCGCGGTCGAGAGGACCGCTCAGCCGCTGACCGCAACCGAGGTCGATCGCATCCTGCAATGTGAGGCGCCCACGAGCGACTGGGCCATCCTCAACGGCCAGCCCGGAACGCTCAGCTCGTCGAGCACGGCATCGCAAGGCACGCACGCCCTGGCCATCCAGCCACGCGGATGGGTGCCCGTGCAGTCCGTCCCGATCTCCTCCCTCGGATCACGAGTCGGCACCGCGCTCCAGCTCGACGTCCAGTTCCAAGGCACCCAGGCCAATCCCTACTGGTGGGGCACCCTCTCCATCGCCGTCGATATCCCCTCGGCCTCGGTGCAAGCGAGCCAGAACGGGACCATCGTAAACAGCTTCGACCTCACGAACAGGCTCTCCAACGGCTGGACCACGCTCAGCTTCGACGTGCCGCCCGCCCTGCAAACCCTGCTCTCCGGGACGTACAGCGATCTGCGCTTCACCATCACCCTCAACGTCCAGAACGATTCAACCGGAACCTACCTCATCGACAACCTGCGCTTCCTGGGCGGAACGTCGACCACGCCCGATGCGGGCAGCAGCATCGATGCGCAGTGTCCGGAGGGAGGCGCCGACGGGGACCTGGGCACGCCTGGCAACCTGGCTACAGCCGTCGACGACGGCGAGGTTGGTTTGACGTGGAACGCGGTCCCGGGCGCAACCTCCTACACGATCCGACGCGGCTCGCGCAGCGGTGGCCCCTATACCGACACCTTCTCCGCGCCGGCGCCGAGCTACGTCGACAGGACGGTCATCAACGGCGCCACGTACTACTACGTCGTCTCGGCGCAGGGGGCCTGCGGTGGATCGGCCAACTCAGCCGAAGCCACCGCCACACCGGTCGCGGCGACCTGGGCCACCGTCAGCATCCCCCTTCCGAAGGGTGTGACCCGGGACGCTGTGGCTCTCGGTGCCGCCGACAGCCTGCGCGTCAATGACCGCGGGAAGATCCTGGACATCATGGGGGATCCGGTCGCCGTCTCCAACGCGGGTCAGGGAGACACCAAGATTGGATCCAAAGCCAAGGTCGGCAGCGTGACGAGCATCGCACCCGTTGTGCTGCGCTCGGATTCGACGGTGGCGGGAGATCTGAAGGTCTCCGGCGAACCCATTTTCCAGGCCGGCGCCTCGGTGAAGGGACGCCTCATCAGGAACGCAGTCCTGACTCCGACGGATTCGTTCTCGTGGTCTGTTCGCATGCCGGTCTCCGACGCCGAGCCCGTGCTTCTGCAGCCTGACACGCCAGAGCTGGCCATCGACCCCGGCGCATACGGGGAAGTGAGGGTCAACTCGCGCGCCAAGCTGCGGCTCAGGACGGGCCTGTACTTCATGACGTCGTTGGACCTGGAGCGCGAGGGGCAACTGATCCTGGACAAGACGGAGGGACCGATCGTCATCTACGTCACCGGCGCCGTGATCCTCCGCGGAGAACTGGCCGGACAGGGACCCGAAGGCGACTTCCTGCTGGTCGCGCTGGGCTCCGAGAACCTGTTCGTGGAGCAGATCTTCACGGGAACCATCGTCGCCCCCAACGCCAAGCTGATACTGGCGACCATGGTCTCGCCTTTCCGGGGCACCTTCTACGCCCGGGAAATCGAGAGCCACCAAGACAACACCGTCGTGGCGGTACCCTTTGACTGGACCAAGACATTCGGCAACTGCGTCCAGCGAGGTTGCCCCTCGCCCGACCCCTGCCACCTCGCGGGCGTGTGCGATTCAGCGACGGGCGTGTGCTCGAATCCCCTCAACACCGACGAGCCCTCTTGTCTGCCGCCGCCCCTGCCGCCCCCCAGCAGCGGCGTCACCCTGCGCATGGACGGCGTCGTCAAACAGGGCGACAAGTACATCGCCCTCTTCGGCTACGACAGCACCAACGTCACCGAGGTCGGCGCGGCATCCAACAAGGTCTTCATCAAGAAATCCGGCGTCCAGAGCGAAGTGCTGAATCCCAATCCCGCGCCGCCGAGCTACTTCCGTCCCGGCAGTCACCCCGGCACGTTCCTGGCGACGTTCCAGGATGGCGAGGAGATAGGGTGGGTGGTCGACAAAAAGGAGGTGTGGGCCAGCAAGGAGTCGCAACAGCCCGCCACCGAGGCCATCGGCACCGGCGGCCTGGGCGTGAGGGTCGGCGACGAGTTGGTCACAATCGTTCCTGATTTGGCGCCGTTCGCGGCGAAGCCAGCGGATCCGGTGGATGCCCAGAATGGTGAGCCGCCGATTGGCGGAGAATTCAACGGAGTCCTTCGGGGCGCGTTATCCGTGTCTCAAACCGGCGCGGCGACGTACACGGTGCCCATTTCCATCCCGCCGGGGGTGGCCGGTATGGCCCCCAATCTAAGCCTGGTCTACAACAGCCAAGCTGGGCCGGGAATCGCTGGGGAGGGATGGAGCCTCGGTGGTGTGTCCATCATCCACCGCTGCCCGAAGACGTTCGTGACCGACGGCAGGGTGCAGCCCGTCCTGATGACGGATATCGGCTATAGCGATGAGGATGGAGACGGCGTCTGCCTGGACGGCAAGCGTCTCATACCACTGTCCGATGGAACCTTCACCACGGAGCTCGCCGAGTTCAGCAAGATCGAATTCAACAGCGTCAGTGACAGCTTCATGATCACGACCAAGTCAGGAGAGGTACGCAGGTACGGCAGAAGTGAATCCGCTCGAGTGAGGCTGCCCGCCCATGGCTCCGAAGGCTCTTCTGGGCCCAATGTCACCGTGCTGTGGGGTGTGGACTGGGTGGGCGACAGCTACGGCAACTATTACACCCTTCACTACAATACCGACATTGCAGAGCGCGGGTTCCTCGTTACAGAGATCCGCTACACCGGTCACAGTCCGGACAGCAGCGGCAAGAACGGGGTGAACCCGTTCCAGACCGTCAGCTTCGACTACGTACCGCGCAAGCGCGCAAAGCCGTTGCGCTTTCGCGAATCGACGATCAGACCCAACAACGCACTTCTCGCGAGCATAACGACCTCAGCCGGCAAGTACTCTCTCACCTACAACCAAAGCCTGGGCGGTGACGTCCTTTTGCCGGACTACCTTGACAGAATTGAATACTGCTCGGCCGCTGACCCACAGAAGTGTGTCGAACCCCTGACCTTCACGTGGAGTGGGGGGGGCTTCAACTACGACTGGGAGGCGCCAGAGGGTTACAAACTCCCCACCGATACGACCGGCCCCGGTACGCGATTCGTCGACCTGGACGGCGATGGACTCCAGGACTATGTGGTGTCCATCGAGGGCGCGGAATCGAAGGTCTGGCGGAACACGGGTTCAGGCTGGGAGGAGAAGCCCGGGTGGACTCTCCCGGCCCAGGCCTTCCTTGGGCACCATAACAACGGCCAGATCCTTGACAACAACAGCGTGTTCGTCGATCTCGACCACGACGGCCGGCCCGACTTTGTTGCCCGCCAGTATAGGGGGGAAATCTGCAACGAGAGTAGAACCGTTTGCGCACGCGAAACCGGAGTCTGGTATAATCGGCTGCCGGGTCAGTGGGTCGCCGCCCCGTTGTTGGCGGCCGACAGAACAGTGGATGAGCCTGACGCGCAATTCGTCGACATAGACGGCGATGGCAATGCTGAGCTCGTCTTGGTAACCAACATCACCGAACGGGGCAGCGATTGCATCGCGGGCCCCGGTGATGACTGCCGATACAGCCTGGTCAAGGTGAAGATCCTACGACCGACGGCAAATGGTTGGCTGGTTGAAGATGATGGGAATCATGTGAGCGACTGGGATTTCGCGGAGCAAGGGGGGAACCCAACAAAGTCGCTCGGATACGCGTTTGCCTACGAAAACGGCACCGCCAGGTGGCAGACGCCCAGCCTTGAAGACGTGAACCGTGATGGACTGCTTGACCTTGTGGCACCGGACGGGGTGGCCTACGCGTTGAACATGGGGCAACCAGGCAAAGGGTTCCTGCACTCAAGATGGAAGATCGGTGATGGAGCCATCGGAAAGCCGAAGTTCAGGGCGGGCCTGGGCGATGTGGACGGCGACGGTGTCTACGACGAGGTCATCGTCAACACGACTGAGCCGCCGGACTCCTATGATCCAAGCAAGCACGGCGAGGATTGGCCGGAACCCATTCCGAACACGTCCTCCGCACAGGACGTGGTCTTCCGCGGGGACCTCGCCGTGAAGCCCGAAGGCTCCGGTGGCTTGTTCTCGTCAAGTCTCAGCCGATCCACCTTTTTCAGTCTGACGGGAAGCCACTACTCGCTCAACCCATACCTCGGTAATTCAGACCTCGGGCGTTTTCAGCTCGTTGACATCAATCGCGACGGGTTTGCCGACGTCGTCGTGACCTACAATAATGGAGGATACCTGCTTGTGAATAGCGGAACCTTGTGGGCTCCGCGGGATCCAGGAAACCAATATCGCCGACTGATCCCCACTGCGCTTATGCCGGAGCTCATCGACTATCCCGTGAAGGATTTCGACGATCCCCATCGGGTGGATGCCCCGTTTGACGTGTTCATGGACCTCAACGGGGACGGCGTTCCAGACCGGATACAAGCGCTACCCAAGGAGAAAGGGGCCAAGGCGAAGGGTACTTGGCTTAACCCGTACAAGCCGCCGGTCATCATCGGGTTTCCGAATGGCATGGCAAGGGAGACGGAGGTTGAGTACGCGGTGCTGAGCACCCCGGCTGCCCGCGCGGGGACCGACCCTGTGTACGCGGACACCGGGGACACGTCGGTAGCGGCCGTGGCTTCCGTCCCCCTCAACCTTGTCAAGGAAGTTCGAACAGGTACTGGCACAGGCAATCATCTGTCGACCCGCTACCGGTATCGTGACTACCGGGTGAGCAAGGGGGAATCGAGCGCAGATGGATTCAGTCAGATGGGACGCGGGTCGCAAGGCTTCAAGGAGGTCATTGTCACCGACCCAACAGGAACCGTGACAACGACGAGGTACTCTCAGGAGTATCCGTTCACGGGAATGCCGGAGACGGTCCGACGCTCTCTCGATGGCGTCGATTTGTCACAGACGGTGAATCACTATGCCGTGAAGCGGCAGATGCCTGGAAATACGGCCCTGTTTGTCTACGCAGATCGTGTTGAGGAGACGACCTATGTGCTGTCTTCTTCGAAGCGGAGGGCGGTGACCGTTCAGACAACCACGACGTCGACGTTTGATAACTTCGGGAATCTGACGGAGGCCCGTGTTCGCATGGAGAGCGGAGGGGAGGTATATGAGACCTACAC
>JAEXQJ010000373.1 GCA_023438785.1 Pseudomonadota bacterium | reverse complement strand
GCCGGCGCCAGCGCCGCCCGCCGCGCCCCCGTTGCTGCCGCCGCAACCAGCCAACGAGAGCGACAGGAAGAGTGTGGCGATCAGGGATCCGGACAGCGTTGAGTTCACCGGTGGCCTCCGGCCCATGGGCTGGGCGCGACGCTCATCATAGTCGTCTTGGCACGCCGCCACGCCCTGGACGTTCGCATCCGTGCTCAACAGCGCAGCCCTGGCGGTGGCTCGGAAGGGATGCGGCTCTTCCCTCAGGCCGCGCTCCCGATCCGGCGTCCTTCACATCCCGCACCGTCGCAGGAATGCGCCCTTGCTCAGGTTTTGCGACGGATCGGTCGAAGGGGTAGGTCGAGCTTCGATGACCTTCTCGCCACCTCTTCACGGCGTGGGCCAGTGACGCCCCATGCCCGTAAGCCCAGCGTTGCAGCCGCCGCACCCGAGCGCGGCGGCCTCCTCTCTCGCTACCAGTCACGACCGGCGGGTGTGTCCGGCGCACAGGTGATCTGATGGACCAACAGCAATTGGAAGGCATTCTCGAGGGTCTGGCCAGCTCGGTCGTCATGGCCGAGCCGAACGACCCCGCATCCCTCGACAATGTGAAGACAGCGGCCGACGACCTGCGGACGCTAAACGCCAGCCACGCCCTGCCTGGGCCGCTGGCCGAGCTTGTCCGCGAATGCTTGGACCTGGCGGCCAAGCTGGAGATCCCGGACGGCGATCATGCCACCGCCCTGGCGGGCCTGGGCGAAGCCGTGGCGCGCCTGCAGAAGGCGCTGGCCCAACCCGACGCCCTGCAGGCTCCGGCCGCGCCGGATCCCGCACCCTCCAACGCCCCGGGCCCCGCCCCCAGCGCCGCGCCCACCGTGGTGCGCGACGAGGAGACCATCGGCCTGATTGGCGAGTTTCTCAGCGAGAGCGAGGAGGGCCTGTCGCGCGCAGACCAAATCCTTATCGACGTGGAGCACGCCGGCAGCACCGCGGATGCGGTGAACGGGCTGTTCCGCGTCTTCCACACCATCAAAGGCGTGGCCGGCTTCCTCGAGCTGCCGGAGATCACGTCGCTGGCCCACACCACCGAGACGCTGCTCAACCGCTGTCGCGAGGGCAGCCTGACGCTGGCCGACGAACGCCTGGACGTGGTGTTCGACGCGACGGCCATGGTCCGGCGCATGCTGGGCGAGCTGCGTGCGGCGGTGCAGGACAACCGCCAGTTCACCACCGGCGAGGACCTGGAGTCCCTGCTGGCACACATTCGCACCCTGACCGAGGCTCCCACGGCAGGGGCGGCCCCGCCCGCGGCCCCACCGCCTGCGGCCGCGCCGCCGGCCTCCGCCACGGTGGCTGAACCGCCCTCCGCGGCGCCGCCCACCGCCGCCGTGGCCCCGCCTCCGCCTGTTACCGCCAGTCCGCCGGAGCCCCCTGCCAATCAGCCCCAGACGAAGGGGGCGACGGGCGACCTGCCCGCGATCGATCTCCACCTGACCGCCGAATCGCCAGCCGTCGAGCCGCGCCCGGAAGTCTTCGCCCCGCCCGTCGAAGCGCGCCCCGAGCCTCAAGCCGCGCCGGCCGAAGCGCGCCCCGAGGGCCAGACCATGGCGGCCTCCAAGCTGCGCGAGACCGTCAAGGTCGACCTGGAACGCGTGGACAGCCTGGTGGAAATGGTCGGCGAGTTGGTCGTCGTGGAATCCATGGTGGTCAATTCGCCTGAGATCGCCAGGTCCGCCTCGGCGACGGTGCGCAACTGTCTGTCCCAGTTGGCCAAGGTCACCCGCGACCTGCAAGACGTGGGCATGCGCATGCGCATGCTGCCCGTGGCCGGCGTCTTCCAGAAGATGCAGCGGATCGGGCGCGATCTGGCGCGCAAGAGCAACAAACAAGTCCGCATCGTGCTCTCTGGTGAAAGCACCGAGATGGACCGCAGCATGGTCGAGCAGGTCGCGGACCCGTTGGTGCACATGATCCGCAACGCCGTGGACCACGGCCTCGAGCAGAGCGCCGAGCGCGTCGCCGCGGGCAAGCCCGCCGAGGGCACCGTGCGTCTGGCCGCCTATCACGAGGGCGGGAGCATCATCATCGAGATCGGCGACGATGGCCGCGGCCTCAACCGCGACGCCATTCTGGCCAAGGCGCGCGGCCAGGGCCTCATCGGCCCGCGCGACGAGCTGTCCGACGCCGAGATTCACTCTCTGATCTTCGCGCCCGGATTCTCGACCGCGAAGCAGGTCACCGAGATCTCAGGCCGCGGCGTGGGCATGGACGTGGTCAAGCGCAACATCGATGCCATGCGCGGTCGCGTGACCATCTCCACGGTGCCGGGCATGGGCACGACGTTCAAGATCATGCTCCCGCTGACCCTGGCCATCATCGACGGCATGCTGGTGGCCAGCGGACGCGACCGTTACATCATCCCCACCCTGTCGATCATCGAATCCATCCAGCCCGACGCCAGCATGCTGGTGACCTTCGCGGGCGACAAGGAGATGATCAACGTGCGCGGCGAGATCCTGCCGCTCGTACGTCTGAACCGCCTGTTCGGCATCACGGACGCACGCACGGATCCGACGCAAGCCCTGGTGGTCATCGTGGAAGGCGTGGGCGCGCGCATCGGCCTTCTGGTCGACGAGGTCATCAGCCAGCAGCAGGTGGTCATCAAGAGTCTGGGCCCCGGGTTGTCACAAGCCCGCTACCTCTCCGGCGCGGCCATCCTCGCCGACGGCCGCGTGGGCCTCATCGTCAACGTCGAGGAGATCGCCGCCCAGACCAGCGACAAGCGGCGGCGGACCATTCGCGATGGGGCGCCGAGAGACGGAAGCGCCCCACAGGCAGCAAGCAACTGGACAGGAGGTTCGTGGTGAGTACGGCAACGCAAGTCACCTCCTCCGGCGGGATGAAGTCGGAGACGGCCGCGCTCGGCGCCCAACTGGCCGGCAAGTACATGACGTTCAAGCTGGCCAATGAGGAGTACGGCCTGCAGATCCTCAAGGTCCGCGAAATCATCGGCCTGATGGACATCACGCGCGTCCCCTGCGCGCGGGAATTCATCCGGGGCGTCATCAACCTGCGCGGCAAGGTTATCCCGGTCATCGACTTGCGCCTGAAGTTCCAGATGGCGGCCTGCGAGGCCACTGACCAGACGGTCATCATCGTCGTGCAGTACGCCAGCGCCGGACACCAGCTCACCATGGGCATCCTCGTCGACCAGGTTCTGGAGGTGCTGTCTATCGCCGGCAATCAGATCGAGCCGGCGCCCACCTTCGGGGACGGCGGCAGCACGGATTTTATCCTTGGCGTGGGCAAGGCGGAGAAGAGGGTGATCTTCCTGCTCGATATCGGCCGCGTTCTCAGCGGTGACGAGGCTGCCGAGATGATGCGAGCAGTGGCTGACAGCGCGACCGCGTGACAGGAAGGCCCATGCTACGAAGCGCTCGAACGGGTACCAAGGTTCTCTTCGGCTTCGCGGCCGCGGTGGCGATCGCCGTGGCGGTGGGTGTGGCCGGCGACGCAGGTGTGTCGTCCCTGCAGCGAAAGGCCGAGAACATTGGGGCGATTCGGGTTCCCAGTCTGGAAGGCCTGGCGATGATGCGCGAGGGCCAGGTCTCGGTGGGCTACGCCCTCCGCGTCCTCGTCAATTCCAAGGTCACGGACAGCAAGCTGCGCGCCTCGAACCTGCGCCGCATCGCTCGCTCGGTGGCGAGCTTCGAGGACGGGTTGAAGATCTTCGAGGCACAGCAGCACACCGAGGAGGAAGAAGCCATCTGGCAGAAGGCCAAGCCGCTCCTCGACGAGTGGCGCACCACCCATCAGAAGCCGACCGAGTTGGTGCGCCAGCGTGAGGAATTGCTCGCCAGCGGCCTGGCGCTCGACGATCCGCGGGTCACCACCCTCGACGATCAAGCCCTGGCCGCCATGCTTTACAACCGCGACGCCCTCAAGGCCAGCTCCGACCTCCTGAACGCGCTCTTCGATGCCAACGTCAAGGCGGCGGGCGAGGAGGTTGCGGCGGCCCGTTCGGCAGCGAAGACCTCTCACCGGGTGATCCTGCTGGCTATCGTGCTCGGTGCCGTGGGCCTGCTCGTGCTCGGCGTTCTCGTAGCGCGCACGGTGGGAGGCGCCATCCGCACCGTCCTCGAAGAGTCCAGCCGAATGACCCAGGCGACGGTGGATGGCGACCTGTCCGCCCCCCCC
>JAEXQJ010000368.1 GCA_023438785.1 Pseudomonadota bacterium | reverse complement strand
GTGCCCGCGTGCCCAGCCGCGCCCGCGGTCCCGCCCGTCGGCGTGCCTGCACCGCCGTTGCCAGCCGCGCCCGCGTTGCCGCCCGTCCCGCCCGCGACCGGGGCGTCGGTCCTGTCGCCGCCTGTCCCCGCGCTCCCCGCGTCGGCTGGCCTTTCAACCGTTGCGTCCCGACCGGTGGCTGAGCTCGACAAACCCTGTGTCTTGAACGAGCAGGTTGCCCCCGCAAGCAGGAGCAAGAGGGGAAGGAGACTCTGGCGCAGCATCATGCGGATCGGAGCACAACGGTTGTGCTTTGCAAAGAGCCAGCAGCGCCCTCGAGTGTGGGATCGAGTATGGAAAACGGCGCGCCGCCTCGATCCATTCTCGGCCGGCTAGCGTCGAGGGCGGGACGCACGGGGGACGGGGAAGTCGAACCACGAGCGCACGTCCGCGCGCAGGCCGATCCCGTGCATGAAGTTGTAGACCGCCCGACGTAGGCCCTCGCCAAAGCGGGACAAATCCTCATCGGCTTGGGCGGGATTCAGGAACGGGATTTCGTTCCGGGCGAAGGCCTGGGCGCGATCGTCCAGGATGCGCAGGTGCAGGCGCTCGTCGCGGAACGCGGGGCTGTGTACGGTCAGGGCGAAGCGGTGCCAGTACGCCGAGTGCAGGGCCCCTTCGGCGCACAGTCGACGCACCTCGTCCAGGGCATCGACCAACTCGTGCGCGGTCTGCGTGGGGTAGCCGTACATCAGGTAGGCGTGCACCAACACACCGGCACGCGCGAAGGCGCGCATGGCGCCGCGGGCCTGCTCCAGCGCGAAACCCTTGTTCATGAGCGCGAGCAAGCGATCGTGGGCGCACTCCAGGCCGCCCGTGACAGCCAGGCAGCCCGAACGCGCGAGGACCTCCGTCAGCTCGGGCGTGAAGGCGCGCTCCCAGCGGATGTTGGCCCACCACTCGACGTGCAGGCCACGCTCGATGAGCCTGCGCGCCACCGCGCCCAGCAGCGCGGGCGGAGCCGCCTCGTCGACGAAGTGGAAACCATCCAGGCCCGTGTCGGTGATGGCCTGTTCCATCCAGCCCACGACGGTGTCCGCGTCGGCGGGTTCGTAGCGGCGGATGTAATCCAGGCTAGTGTCGCAGAAGGCGCAGCGGTGCCAGTAGCAACCATGGGCCAGGGCCAGCTTGAGCCAGGGACGCTCGGACCACAGCCGGTGCATGGGATTGGGGCTCTCGGCCATGCCCAGGTAGCCCGCCGTGGGCAGCGCGGTGAAGTCGGGGGCGGGACGCTGGCGGTGGTGCAGGGCCGGCGCGACCGCATCGTGAAGCACGACCCGCCCGCGTTCCCGGCGGCGGGTGCGCACCAACTCCGCGGCCCGGCGTTGCTTGGCCCGAAACTCCACGATGCGCGCCAAGGGGATCTCGCCGTCGTCGTAGGTGACGAAGTCGAAGTGATCGAAGAGGCGGGGCTCGTCGAGGTGGCGCAATTCGGTGTTCACATACCCGCCGCCCAGCACGGTGGTGGTGCGGGGCGAGTGCTGCTTGAACGCGCGGGCGATGCGAAAGGCGCCGTACAGCGCGCCCGGGAAGGGCACGGTGCAGCCCATCACCTGGGGACGGTGTCGCTGCCAGGCCAGGAGGGCCAGCTCGTCGATCCAGCGATCGATGATCGTACGGCGACCCGCCAGCGCCGCGGCCAGGGCATCGAAGCTGCGCGCATCAGCCGAGAGCGACTCGGCGTAACGGGCCAACTCGAATCGGGGATCCACGCCCTCGCGCACAGCGTCCGCGATCTCGTCGAGAAACAGGCTGGCCCGGTGGCGCGCCAAATCCTCCACGTCGCCGTCCTCGGCCAGGCCCTGCATGGCCCGGAAGCGCGGCCCCTCGGGCAGGCTGCCGGGCTCGGCCAGGGCAGGGGCCAACTCGGGCGCGCGCCCCTGCAGCAGCAGGACGGCCGCGGCCACCCGTGCCTCGATGCGCGATGCGTGCTGGAGAAAATGGCGCACCGGCGCGGGACG
Source organism: Pseudomonadota bacterium (assembly GCA_023438785.1). GTDB lineage: Bacteria > Myxococcota_A > Polyangia > Fen-1088 > Fen-1088 > Fen-1137. The sequence continues at coordinate 4,230 of JAEXQJ010000368.1, read as the reverse complement.
CCGTCGCCCCGCGAACCGCCGCGCCAGGACGCGCCCCACCGCGCGCACACCCGACGGCGAGAACAGCCGCTGGGCCAGGGCCAGCGAGAGATCCTCGTGCGCCACCTCATGCCCGTGCTGGCGCAAAAACGCCGCCAGCATGGGCGCGGCCGGATAGGCCGTGTTGAACTGCACCATGGGCGGCGTGACGAGGAGGACCCGCATGAATCGCTGGAGAGCATAGGCGGGCCCACGGGCTGGCGGTAGGGCAACCCGGGCCCGACGACGGCGCCGGGGACTACGCTGCCTGCTTGGTGCGCTCGCGTTCGGCGCGGACTTGCGCGATGGCCTTGCGCAGGCGAGGCATCACGTCCTCGCGCGTGTAGCGGATCAGGTGCTCGCCGGAGATGGCCAGCGACAGGGCCCGAGCCAGGCGGCGGGGCGTGCGTACGAGGGCGCGAGCCAGGAAGCGCCAGTAGGCCAGCCGGTACGAGCCGGTCACCCCCTGGTGCCACAGGGACGCCAACACGCAGCGCACGGCGTAACGCCAGGGCAGGGTCATGGGGGCCTTGCCGCGCGGTCGCAGCTCGAGCGCCCGGTTCACGCGCTCGAAGTACGCCGAGGGGCTGTACACGTCGGCCAGCAGCTTGCCGTAGGACTGCAGCAGCTCCACCTCGTCCATGCGCGTGCGGAAGTTGGTGCGCCCGAAGGTCTCACCCGTGGAGCGCTCGATGAGGCGGCCCTCCTTGGCCAGGCGCCGTTCGAGCTGCGTCCCCGGCAGCGCGCCCAGAATGCCCACCATGGCCTGCGGAATGTACGAGGCGCGGATCCACTTGCGGCTGCGCTCGATGGCGTCCGCATCGTCCGAGTCGAAGCCCACGATGAAGCCGGCCGAGACATCCAGGCCGCCACGCACCAGCTTCTCGACGGCCGCGTGCAGATCCACGGCCAGGTTCTGCGACTTGTGCGTCTCGCGCAGGGCCTCGGGCGACGGCGTCTCGATGCCCACGAAGACCGTGTCCAGGCCCGCGTCCACCATGGCCGCCAGCAGCTCGGGCTGGTCCGCCAGGTTGATGCTCGCCTCGGCGTAGAACTGGAATGGGTACTCGTGCTCGCGCATCCAATCGCGCAACACGGTCATCAGCTTCATGGTCTCGGCCTTGTTGCCCACCAGGTTGTCGTCGGCGATGAAGACCGAGCCGCGGAATCCGGTGGCCAGGATGGCGTCCAATTCACGGCAAACCTGCTCGGGAGACTTGCTGCGCGGCTTGCGCCCGAAGACCTCGATGATGTCGCAGAACTCGCAGTTGAACGGGCAGCCTCGGCTCCACTGCAGCCCCATCGAATGGTAGGCGTTGGCTTCCAGCAGGTCATACCGGGGCGTGGGAATGCTGCGCAGCTCCGGGCGGCGCGGTGCGATGAAGCGGTCGGGCAGGGAGCCCGCCTCCAGCGCCTCGCACAGCGGCGCCATCAGCTCCTCGGCCTCGCCCGAAACCACGCAATCCACGTGCGGGGCCAGCAGGTCCGGACTGGTCGAGGCCATGGGCCCGCCCGCCACCACCCGCTTGCCCGCGGCCCGCGCCCGCGCTGCCACCTCGAACATGGACTCGCTTTGCACGAGCATGCCCGACAGAAATATGACGTCGGCCCACTCCACCTCGCCCGCGGAAAGCGGCCGCACGTTGAGATCGCACAGGCGCACCTCCCAGTGTCGTGGCAGCATGGCCGCAACCGTGATGAGCCCAAGCGGCGGCAAGAGTGCCTTTCGGCCCGTCAGGCGCATGGAGCTCTCATGACCCCAATAGGTACGGGGAAAGACCGGGGAAACACACAGAACTCTCATGACTTACCTATTACAATTTCGAGTGTCATGGCACCGTCACGGCCTGGTCACATTCCGGAGCGCCGGATGTCCAATCGCCTGCGACAAGCCATCGCACTGATCTTGCTGTTCGTGGTCCTGCCGTCGTGCCTGTTGCTCTCGGTGGGGATCGTGGTCCTGGCCTTCAACAACACGCCCAACGACATCGTGGTCGGCGTGCTGATTGTCAGCATGGTCGCTACCATGGGCATCGGCTGCTCGGCCACGTTGGTCTACCTAGCACGCTGGGCCACATTGGCCAACTTGCAGACCGAGTTTTTAGCCAAGGTCTCCCACGACCTGCGAACACCCCTGACCAGCATCCGCATGTTCGTGGAGACCCTCCTGCTCGGGCGCACCACCGATCCCGACAAGGTGCGCCAGTGCCTGGAGGCCGTACAGTCCGAATCGCAGCGGCTGACCAGCATGATCGATCGCCTGTTGCACTGGGCGCGCATGGAGGCGGGCCGCCGCCTGTACCGACTGGCCGAGGAGGACGTGCACGACGTCGTGGACGGGGCCCTGACCGCCTTCCAGCCCCAGATGCTGGAGGCGCCCGCGCATCTGGAGCGCCACATGCCCGCCCATCTGCCCCGCGTGCGCGTGGACCTGGAGGCCATGAGCGAGGCCCTGCTCAACCTGCTGCAGAACGCGCACCGCTACACGGGCGTCGACAAACACATCGTCGTGAGCTGTGAGGCGCGTCGGCGCGAGGTGGCAATCTCCGTGCGGGACAACGGACCAGGCATCCCCGAATCCGATCGCCGCCTCATCTTCGGCCGCTTCTATCGGGGCAAGGAATCCGTCGAGCGCGGCCTGCCGGGCTCGGGGTTGGGCCTGGCCATCGTGGACAGCATCGTGCGCGCCCACCGCGGCCGCGTGACCTGTGACAGCCCGCCCGGGCAGGGCGCCACGTTCACCATCGTCCTGCCCGCGCTGGAGGCCTCGCGTGGCTGAGACCCTGCTCATCGTCGAGGACGACGCCTCCATCCTGCGCGGCCTGCAGATGAACCTGCACATCGAGGGCTACCGCCTGCTCACCGCGCGCGACGGCTACGAGGGCCTGCGGCTGTGGCGCGAGTTCAGGCCGCAGCTCATCTTGCTCGACCTCATGCTGCCCGGGTGCGACGGCCACGAGGTGCTGCGCCAGATCCGCGCCAGCGATCCGGACACGCGCATCCTCATCCTCTCGGCGCGCGGGCAAGAGGCCGACAAAGTCCTGGGCCTGTCCCTGGGCGCCGACGACTACATGAGCAAGCCGTTCAGCCTGCCCGAGCTGCTGGCCCGCGTGCGCGCCTCACTCCGTCGCGTGCGCCTCAGCTCGCCGGTGGGCCGCCTGCACACCTTCGGTCGCGTGCAGGTGGACCTGGCCGCCCGTCAGGTCACCGTGGCCGGCGCGCCCGTCGAGATGACCATGCGCGAGTTCGACCTGCTGGCCCAGTTCCTGGCCCAGCCCAACCGCGTGCTCAGCCGCGAGCAACTGATGGCCGCCGTCTGGGGCCCCGCCCACCACGGCACCCTGCGCACCATCGACAACTTCCTGGCCCGCCTGCGCACGAAACTGGAACAAGACCCCGATCACCCCTGCCACCTCGAGACCGTCCGCGGCGTGGGCTACCGCTTCCGTCCCGGCTGACCCGCCCCACCCCCGCGCCCGAGGCCCAGGGCGATTTCTTGCGGCAGGTTAGGGTCACGGGCTGTCAGGGGGCCGACAAGCATCCGGCGAGGGCGCCGCTCGACAACAACCTAGTCGAGCGCCAGATCCGCCCGCTGGTCGTGGGCCCATCCCCCCTGTGACAGCCTCCGCGAGTCGGCGCCCCTGCGCGTTGCGTTTGCCAAGTGGCAGGCCCTTGCTGGGCACGGCTAGCCGCAGGGCCTCCCGGCACTACCCCTCAGGAGGAATACTCATGTTGAACCGAGCCACACTGGAGAAGTCCTCTTCCGCGGAATTGGTCAAGACACGCAAGGGCGCGTTGGGGAAAGACCTGAGCCTCGTCGAAGCCGTGCACTACATCCGCCCCTGAGCGAAGCGTTCGGCGGATGAGGTGAACTAGGGTGCACCGACGGTGCGCCCGCCCCGGCCTTCGCGTGATTGCGGCGCATCTGCACTCTGGCTGCGCTGATTGTGTTAGCGCGACGTGTGCACATTTCGCTTGCAGGCCGAGGCGCCGCGGTGCAACTCTCGCTCGCGTAGTTGCAGGTGAACCGAAGCTACCCCCCAATGCTCGGAGACTGCAGATGAACGTTCGCCAGCGCCTTTGAGTGTCCGTTTCGCTGTCGTCCGCCTGGACCGGCCGTAACGGACCATAGCGAGGGTTACCGGACTCCACGGGCACTTCCGCCTTGGCTGGAGTGTCGCGGAGGGAGACGTGCATCGTGAGCCCGAGGCT
>JAEXQJ010000365.1 GCA_023438785.1 Pseudomonadota bacterium | reverse complement strand
CGCCCTGGCCCTGGAGCCGGCGTGGTCCGACGTGCGCGAGGTGCGCGCCAGACTGGCCAGCCAGCGCGTGCGCCACGCGGGGCCGGCGGCCGGACGCCATGCCGACGAGCCCAGCGCCAAGGCGCACCGCCTGTTGCAGGATGCGCAAGGCTGGATCGGCATGGAGGCACCCGAGATGGCGCGTCCCCTGCTTGCGCAGGCCCTGGCCGACTCTCCCGGCTTCGTGGAGGCCGCGCTGACCCTCTTTTCCCTCGATCACAAGATCCCCGAGGCCACGCCCAAGGCGTTGTGGAATGACGGCGCCGGGTTGTGGCGACTGGTCCAGCCCATCTTGGCCCAGAAGACGGAGGAGTCCGAGCAGGCGCGGCCTTGGTTGGATCGCGCGGTGGAATTGGGCCACCAGGAGGCGCGTTTTTCCCGGGCCCTGCAGCGGGCCCAGGCAGGGGACACGGCTGGGGCGTTGCAGGATCTACGCGACTATGTGGCGGCCGAACCCGCGCCGCCCCACCTGGAAGAGGCGCGGGCCCTGCGGCTGACCCTGGGCGCTCCGGCTGTGCCGGATTCACCCGAGCGGGTGGTGCGCCTGTATCTGGCCGCCGATCGTCCAGACGACGCGCGCGAGGCCATGGGCGGCAGTTGCCGCGAGGGATTGCCCTTCGAGAACCTGTTGGCCTTGGGACGCGTCTACGAATACACGGGCGAGGCGCGGGCGGCCGTGGATTGCTACCAGCGCGCCCTCGGGCAGAACGCCGTGCCGGCCGAGCGCATGCGGCAGGCCTGGAATCGCCTGGCCGCGGCCGCGTCCACCCTGGCCGATCGGGATCTGGAACCTTTGCGGGCCAGCTTGCAGAAGGCGGCCGACACGCACGTGTCCCTGGCCTGGTTGTGCCTGGGCCGTCTGGCCGAGGCGCACGGGGCGCTGCCCGAGGCGCGTGCGGCCCTGCAAGCCTACCTGGCCGAGGCCTCGTCCGAGGATCCCCGGCTGCCCGACGCGCGGCTGCTCCATCAAAAGGTGATGGCCGCGCTGGACAAACAGAGGGTGGAGAGCGGAGAGCGCTCACGGCGGACGCGTATGGCCGTGGCGCTGGGCGGGCTTCTGGTGATCGCCTGGTTCGTCCTCCGTCGCTTGCGGCGCACCTCTGTTGCTCGGGCCTTGCGCGTGCAGCCTCTGTTTTTTCCAGCCTTGGCGCGCGCCGTGGGCCGGGTTCGCCACGACGTCATCAAGCACCGGGCCAGTGCCCTCGACCTGCTCGCCGATCCGGCAGCCAACCGCGACGAGATCGGGCGCGCCTTGCGCGAGCCCACGCCGGCCTCGCAGGAGGTGACAGACATCTATCGGGATCTGGCCCAGGAGGCGAAGGGGCTGGGGCTCAATTTGGCTGTCTTGAAGGCAGAGCCGGTGTTCGGCGCCCTGGCCCGAGATCTGGCGCGCGCCGAGGAGTTGCTGGCTCGCCCCGACGGCGATGCGCGCGAGCTGCGTGCCCTGGACGAGCGGGTGCGTGGGGCCCACGCCCGGCAACTGCAGAAGCTGATGGGCATGGGACCGCGTACGCGGCTGGACCCGGCCCTGCTCGCGCGCTGGATCGAGGGCGTGTCGAGCGAGCCGAGCCCTGTGCCCTGGGTGCCGCCCGGCTTGTCTCTGCAGGCCGCGGGCGTGCTCTTTCCCCTCGACGAGCAGGCCCTGCGCGCCATTTTCAGCAATCTGCTGCGCAACGGGGTTGGGGCGGTGGCCGGCCAATCCAAGCCCGTCCTGCACGTGCGCGTGGAGGAGAGCCGCGATGCCGTCGGCCGGCGCACCGTCACTCTGGCCGTGGCCGATTCATGCGCGCGCCTGGTGCGCGACGAGGATATCGAGGCCAGTCCGCCCGAGCGGGGACTGGGCATCGTGCGCGAGGGTGCGCGGCGCTGGGGGGGGCAGGTGGTGGTGCGAGCCGAGGCGGCGCCCTTTAGCAAATCCGTGGGCGTGCGGTTCCCCGCGCCGCCGGAGGTGAGCCCATGACCGAGCCGCTCTTCGTGGTGTGCGAAGACGGAGATGAATACACCCTGCGCTTCGAACGTTTTCTGGGCCGCGAGTTCCGTTTCCTTCGCGCCCCTGACGGCGCGGCGGCGCAATCCGCCCTGGGAAGCGCGCGCGTGGTGTGCCTGCTTCTCGATCTGGATTTCTCGCGCGCCCCTGCCGCGCGGTTGTGGGGCGAGGATGGACCCTTGCCTCAGCCACCCGTGGGCGACGAGCGGGCCCGCTGTGCCACCAGTCAGGGCATCCTCATCTTGCAGCACCTGCGCCGTCTGGGCTTGCGCACGCCCGCGCTGCTTTTCGCGGACCTCGATGACGAGAGCCAGGTGGCCTACCTGGAATCCACGCTGGCGCCCCTGGCCGTGGTGGGCAGCCGCGAGGGTCTGGCCCACATCGCCGAACGGTTGCGGCGCCTGGTGGGCGGGTAGGGCCGCGTTCAGTGCGCCGCGAAGAAGTCGCGGTACACGGCGTAGTGGTCCGTGTCCTCCAGGGGCACGGGCTGCACGGTGGGGCCGTCGAAGCTCAGGATGCGGGCACCGGGCAGCGAGAGCAGGAGCGGCGAGTGGGTGGCGACGATGAATTGAGCGCGGCCCATGCGCGAGGCTTCGTCCAGGAGGTGCCGCAGCTCCAGTTGTCGGCGCGGCGACAGGGCGCTCTCCGGCTCATCCAGCAGGTACAAGCCTTCAACGCCGAAGCGGCTGGTGAAGAAGGCCATGTTGCTTTGGCCGTGCGACTTCTCGGTGAGCGAGCCGCCGCCGAAGTAGGCGAACAGCCCGGGATCACTGGTCGCCCACGCGTCCAGCCGTTCGGCGAAGTCGCGGAAGTGCTCGGCCGAGAAGAACGCCCCCACGCAGGCGCCCGCGGACCACTGCAGCTCCAGACAGGACGACAGCCGCTCGGCAAACGGGTTGCGGCGGGCGCGCGAGCGATCGTGGTTCTCCCAGATGTGGATCTCCGCGGCCCGCGCGATGGCGGACAACAAGGTGGATTTGCCCGACCCGTTCTCGCCCACGAAGAAGCACACCGGCGCGTTCAGGTCCACCTGGCGCGTGGCCTGGAAGAGCGGCAGGTGGAAAGGGTAGACGCGCGTGGTGGGAAAGCGCTCATGAACGATCGTCACGCCGTCGAGGTGCATCGCCGGGGAGAATAGCCAGCCAGGCTCGATGTGGCGGAACAATCTGGCGCGCGCTCTGTCAGCGGAGCGTTCCCGATCTGATGAGCGGTTGAGATGTGGCCAGTGCCTCGTCGCCCGAGCCGCGCTTGCAGGCGAACGACGGCGGCCTCGCCCAAAGGGCTCTCCATTGTCGTTGCTATCGCTGCGTGCTCCCGATGTGTTAGCGCGACGTGTGCACATTTCGCTTGCAGGCCGAGGCGCCGCGGTGCGACTCTGCCCCGCGTAGTTGCAGGTGAACCGAAGCTACCCCCCAATGCTCGGAGACTGCAGATGAACGTTCGCCAGCGCCTTTGAATGTCCGTTTCGCTGTCGTCCGCCTGGACCGGCCGTAACGGACCATAGCGAGGGTTACCGGACTCCACGGGCACTTCCGCCTTGGCTGGAGTGTCGCGGAGGGAGACGTGCATCGTGAGCCCGAGGCT
>JAEXQJ010000346.1 GCA_023438785.1 Pseudomonadota bacterium | reverse complement strand
CCGGACAAGGAGCGCTGGCCGAAGAGCGCCAGATGAGCTTGCCCTCGGGAGGGACGGACTGGGTCTACCATTCCATGCAGGTCATTCCCGGCGATGACGATCGGCCTGGGATGGTCCTGGGGGTGGTCGAGCGAATCACGGAGCGGAAAGAAGCGGCTCAGGCGCGCGAGGAGTCCGCCAAGCGAGTGAGTGAGTGGGCGGCGCAGCTAGAGGAGCACAACGCCAGAGAGAGGCTTCTCGGGGAGCTCGGTGAGCTTCTACAGACCTGCTCATCCGAGGAAGAGGCCGGGGCGGTGCTGGTCCGCTACATGCCCGCGCTCTATCCAGGCATGGCTGGGCACCTGGCCATAACCAAGGCCTCGCGCAACCTCGTAGAGCCTGTGGCCACGTGGGGTGGGCGACAGGCCCTGCCGTTCGCGCCATCGCAGTGCTGGGCGCTGCGCCGCGGACGACGCCACCGGGCAGGAGGGGGAAGACTGGAGCCATCGTGCGACGTGGGTTGCGGTGCCTGCGGCGAGCACAGTTACTGCCTGCCCATGATGGCCCACGGCGAGAGCACTGGGGTCTTCCATCTGACAGGGCCGCGGGAGCTGGACAAGGGAGAGGAGGCATTGGCCGGCGTGGTGGCAGAACGAGTGGGCTTGGCCTTGGCCAATCTGCGGCTACGTGATGCTCTACGGATGCTCTCCATCCGCGATGCACTCACCGGCCTGTTCAACCGGCGCTATCTGGAAGAGGCAGGAGAGCGCGAGTTGCGCCGGGCCACGCGACACACACGCAACCTGACCTTCGTGATGGCCGACGTCGACCATTTCAAGCGCCTCAACGATACCTTCGGACACGACGCGGGCGACGCTGTCTTGCGCGAGCTCGGGCGCGTGCTGGGTGAGCAGTTGCGAAAGGAGGATATTGCCTGCCGGTACGGAGGCGAGGAGTTTCTGCTTCTCATGCCCGAAGTGGGCTCTGCGGGCGGACGAGAGATGGCCGAGCGTCTGAGGCAGATTGTTGGCCGGCTGGACGTTTCAAGCGACGGTCGCCCCATCGGCACCATTACGCTGTCATTGGGCGTCGCGTCCTATCCCGAGCATGGACAGACGTTTGAGCAACTCATGAAGGCCGCGGACCAGGCGTTGTATCAGGCAAAACAAAACGGCCGCAATCAGGTCCGTCTGGCGAGCACGCCGACGCCCGTAAAAAATCGGTTAGCAGACGACCAAGTAACGCCCCAAAGACCGCGCATGTCCGCGGTATCCTCAAGGCATGGGGCGGCATGCGCAGGGCATACGTGCCGACGACCTGCTCGGCCGTGACATCGGTCAGCGAGGTGGCCAACAGCCACGGGTCGCGCCCGCTCGCCCGCGCCGATGCTTCGGTGGCAGCTTGATGTTGTGCTTGGGTCGGGCGCGGCCCAGGGTAGCGCGTCCGATAGCCGACAATGACAGCCGGCCAGACTGGATGATGCTGTCGACTACGACGGCAATCGCCATCCAGCGAGCCGCGTGAACCAGGGGCAGACACCGGGAGCAGATTCGGGTTACGTTCTTCGAGACGCGCATCGGGGATTCTGAAGTGGCCCCCACCGGCAGACGCTGCCCGTCAGGTCGAGCCCGCGGCGCCTGAAACAAATTGAAACAATCCCGTTCAGGCGCGGGCGGAGCGGCTGACTGGCCCAACGCGTTCAGTGCAGGTAGATGCAACGATGACGGGAACTTGCGGGCCCAGCTGCGTGCCCGCCCGATGGCCCAGAGAGCAGCCTGGCCATCGTCGCCGCGGGCTCGCGGGCCGTACCCGATGCAGTCGGCGCGGTCATGCCGGTGTCTGTCATCGCAGAACACCTACTTCGAGGGAGCGACACACCATGAGCTTCAACACGCGCTTCGCATGGCCCAGCCTGGTCGTTTTCATCGCAGCGACTTGCGTCGGATGCGGAGGCGACTCACCGAGCACCGCGAACACAGTCGATGGTGGTGGGCTGACTTCGCGGGACGCTTCCGCAAGTGTCGATCTGAGCGCGGACGTCGGTCCGTGCGGCACGGGCGACAAGGCCATCCTGGCCGACGGAACCACGGTCGTCTCAGCCAACCTCGCCATCGTCTCGGACAACAACACCGAATCGGGCGTCGCGGCCATCAATGGTGGCCATGTCACCTTGAGCGATTCGAGCATCACGAAGTCGAATGATGGGTTGTGCGGTGGCAGCGGGGCTGCGACGACGTCCGACGCGTCCTCCACCCCGGCCAGCGGCGGCGTGCCCGGCGTTTCCAGCACCGGCGCGGCACCGGCAAGCGGCGCGATGCCCGGTGATCCCTTCGAAGGCGGCCTGCCCCCGAATGGCGACATGCCCGGCGATCCCTTCGATGGCGGTCTGCCTCCGAATGGCGACATGCCCGGCGATCCCTTCGATGGTGGCGCATTCGGTGGAATGCCGCCCGACGGGGGCATGGGGCCCGGCGGTTCGTCGCCGGAGGGGTCGTCCGGCGGGGGCGACTCGACCGCTGCTGTCGGCGCCAACTCGTCGGGCGTCTACGTGGGCAGCAACAGCACCGCTACCCTTTCCAACCTGCAAATCAGCACCGCGCTGGAGGAGGGCAAGGCTTTGTGCGCCACGGGCAGCGGCGCCGCGATCACGTTGACCAAGGGAACCATTTCGACCACGGGCGATTCTAGCCACGGCGCCTTCGCCACCCAGGGCGGTTCTATTAAGCTCACCGACGTCAACATCACGACCGCGGGGCAGCACTGCTCGACGCTGGCCACGGATCAGGGCGGCGGCACGGTGATCGCGGAGGGTGGCACCTTCGTGGCCAAGGGCGAGTACTCGGCCGGCATCTATTCGACGGGCGATATCCGAGCCACCAACGCCTCCTTCGAAGCCCAGCACGATCGCGTGGCGTGCATGGAGGGTGGCAGCCGCATCACGCTCACCAACTGCTCGTTGGTGGCCGCCACCAAGGACGCGGTCATCATCTACCAAAGCTTCTCCGGCGACTCGACGGTGGGCGTGTCGGAATTCACCATGACCGGTGGTTCGATCACCGGGAAGGCCGCGGATCTGCCGCTCTTCTACGTTACCAACACTCACGCCACCATCAGCCTGACAGGGGTCAAGCTGACCAGTGCTTCGGGCCTGGTGCTGCGCGCCCTCAAGGGCGCCTGGATGGACAACCCGCCCAACGGAGCTGTGCCCACCCAAGGCGGCAGCGTGACTTTCACGGTGAACAACCTGACGTTGCCCGGAGACATCGAACTCGACGAGGACAGCTCCATCACCGCCATCTTCAAAGACCAGTCGACGATGGAAGGTTCCATCGACGCCAGCGGCAAGGGCAAGGCCATGAGCCTGACCCTCGACGGTTCTAGCTCGTGGGAGGTCACGGCCGACTCACACCTGACCGCCCTGACCCTGGCCAGCGCCAGCAGCATCAGCGCCCCGGCGGGCAAATCCGTTCTCATGACCGTCGACGGCGTGCCCACGCCCATCACCGCGGGCGCCTTCGAGGGCGCCATCGTGCTGACGGTGCAATAGGGCCGCTACACCAGCGGGCGTTGCGGACCCGTGACTTGGTACAGGGTGCGTTCGCGCAGCGATAGAATGGCGGGGCCGCCGCCACGCCGGGGCAGCGGGCTTGCAGGCCACGGATGCTCAAGCGGGAGTGTCCAGCCACGCCCGTTCGCCGGGCGCTCCGCCGGGAACAATACGGTCCATGTCAAGTTGGTGCGGACCTATCTTCGTCGGACTGCGCCCTCGACCTCAAACCGGCCGCCCGGCCACCGAACCGGTGCTTTCCTTTGCCTGGCTGCCGTCGCGTTTGGCAATTTCGTCATTGTATTCGTTGCGAGATATGTCGCCGTTGCTGAGCAGCTTCTGCAATTGGTAATCGGAGTAGATGGAGAGGTTGTTGGTGTTGCTCGCGCTGGTGTTGGCCGTATTCGCCGTCTGGTAGGACGCGGCTGTGGTGGTGTTTGTGTCCGTCGCCCCGGAGGATCCAGCTGCAGCAGAGCGGCCGGCTGCTGAGACGGTTGCGGCGGCGCTGAGGGCGGCGCCTTCTTCGCTGATCTCCACCTCGTAGGCCGGAGCCAGGCCGTCTTCATCGCTAGCGGCGACTGTCCGGCCGGTTCCCGAGACCGTGTTGAGGGTGATATCCGCCGAACCGCTGGCGCCGCCGGCCTGCCGGGCGGCGCCGCTCCGCTGCTGCGCCGACGCCGTCTGGGCCGAAGCGGCCGGCAGGGTGGCGGCAGTATTGAAGCTCGTGAGTCTATTGTCGATAGTGCTCATGGCAGAACCCTTTCTTGCTGGGCGTGGCCGCAGGTAGCGGCTGGCCGGTCTCAATGACGAATTCACCGTGCTCAAGGAAAAGGACACGAATCGCTGTAGCTAAGAGGAAGGTCTTGGCGCTGGGGGAGAGACCGTAAGTCCTTGCAACGCCATCTTCCATCGGCACCGTTCTCACGCAGCCCAGAAGGATTTCCGAGTGCGGAGACTGCATCGCCTGCCCTGGGCCGGGCGTTCTTGTCCAGGGACGCGTGCAGCCCCGGTTGGGTGCACGATCCCAAGCTTCGGGCTCAGGTTGGCCATGCCCAGATCGATGTCGGCCAGGACGACGTGCTTGCCCATTTGCACCATGGTGGCCGCTAGGCCCTTGCTGGAGTCTCTTCACCGCCGCCCACAGAAGTGGCTCGCGACGGGGTGACCACTCTTTTGAAGGTCGTCTCCACGCCGGGTTGTCGTCACCTTACGGCAAAAACTTGAGGCTCTCCTGCGTTTTGAGAACGGGGAGGAGGACGAGGCTGGCGACGCCCAGACCAGGTGAATCATCGCCCTCTCCTCTGCGGTGGGGACCGATGGCGCGGACTGCGGCTACCCTTGCCCGTGCCCGCTGTGCGGCCTCCTGCAAGTGACCAAGTTGCGTCAAGGGGAACGTCCGCAGGGCCTGAAATCCGGTTTGCCAAGTTGGGGAGGCCCTTGCAACGCCTGCAATTCCGCTCTCCCCAAAAACCGGAGGCGACGAACGAGCCTCACGCCGCCACCTCCGGGGCCGATCAGGCCCTTGCAGCGGCTGCAAGCCCCTCCCCTGACGGCGGGAAGGCCCCCGTGGCCGGACGCAAGATGCCCGGCGTTCGGCAACGGGTCGCGTCGTAACGGCCGCGCCCCCTGGATCAACGCCTGCGAAGGGTGTTGCAGCCCCTGCAAGCGCCTCCCCCGCCGTTGACCTTGGCCGTTGCAGGCCTTGCAACCGCCTCACAAAATCTCGCCCTTCCGAATTGCAGCCCCTGCACGCCCTGACTTGGCCCCGCGAAAGGCCGAGTCAGCTCGATCGGTCCTGTGTCCTGGGGCAGCGACGCGCATTGAGCGGCTATCTCCTTCGGGCTGCGAGGCGGGGAAGGCGTCCGCGATGCCCGTCCCGGAGATCGCAGCCCGCGTCCGCCCGGTGTCTTCCCCTGGTTCACGCGCCCGCTGCATGGCGGTTGCCGTCGTGGTCGACAGCGTCATCCAGTCAGGTGTGCAACCGGTTCCACGCGCTGTCGCTGCCGTTCCCGCCGGTGCCCGGGCTCTGCCCACGGCCGCTCCCGAGCGGCTCCAAGCCGATGCCGCCATGGGCGGCTCCTACCTCAAAGCCCCCGACCGCGCCGCGGATCGGTCACAGCGGGGCACCCCATGACCGCTCGTGCCCCTCCCCTCACCCCCACAACGCCGCCGCCGACTCCACGGACAAGACGCGCTCCAGGAACCGGGAGAGCAGCGCCTCGTCTTGGCAGCCCAGGATGCGCGAGGCTTCCTCGTCGCTGACCGCAATCCCGCGCCCTCGCAGAATCGTCAGGATGGCCTTCGCCTGGCCTTCCCGCAGCCCCGCCTCGCGCCCCCTCTCCTCGCCCTTGGCCC
>JAEXQJ010000311.1 GCA_023438785.1 Pseudomonadota bacterium | reverse complement strand
CGAAGACGAGGTGGTCGGCCGAACGCACCGGCTGCTGAGCTCCGGGGTGCAGGATGAAGCCTTCTACCGTGAGCTGTGGGCGACCATCTCGCGCGGCGACGTGTGGCGAGGCGAGCTGGTCAATCGGCGCAAGGACGGCACGCTGTACAACGAGGAGATGGGCGTCACTCCTCTGCGCGGCGAAGACGGCAGGATCACGCACTACATAGCGGTCAAGCAAGACATCACCGCACGCAAATGCGCCGAACAAAGGCTGCGTGCCGCCGAGGAGGAGCAGAGGGCGGCGAACGCACGGTTGCAGCAGACGGATCGTCAGAAGGACGAATTCCTGGCCATGCTCTCGCACGAATTGCGCAATCCACTCGCTCCCATTCGCAACAGCCTTTACATCCTCAACAGGGCCAAGCCGGGCAGCGAGCAAGCACGGCGCGCCCAGGCGACCATCGAGCGCCAGGTCAATCAGATGGCCCGTTTGGTCTCGGATCTCCTCGACGTGAGCCGTATCGCACGCGGGAAGATTCTGCTTCAGCCGGAGCGTATCGACTTGCGCCGTGTGGTCAGTCGAACCCTCGAGGACTACCGTTCGCTGTTCAGCGCGCGGGCGGTAACCGTGGAGAGCCGGCAGCCGGAGGATCCGGTTTGGGTGACCGGGGATGCGGCCCGGCTGAGCCAGGCCCTGGGCAACCTGCTGCATAATGCCGCCAAATTCGCCAATCAAGGCGGCGCCGTGCAGGTCGAGCTGCGACGGGAAGACGAGCGGGCGCTGCTGTTGGTACGCGACACGGGCGTCGGCATCGCCCCCGATATGCTTCCCCGCATGTTCCAACCCTTCACCCAGGCAGACGCCAGCTTGGCGCGCACCACGGGCGGGCTGGGGCTCGGCCTCGCCCTGGTCAAGGGCCTCACGGAGCTACACGGGGGCGAGGTGCAGGTCCGCAGCGAAGGGGTCGGCAAGGGTGCCGAGTTCACCATGCGCTTGCCCCTGGCCGGGGAGCCGCTCCGTGCGACTCCGCCGCATCTCAGACTCGCCAAGACGCACACCCGACGCGTTCTCGTCATCGAAGACAACCTCGATGCAGCCGAGAGCCTGAAAGAGGCGCTCGAGTTCGACCAGCACGAGGTCGTGGTGGCGTCCACCGGTCAGGATGGTCTGGGAAAGGCCCGTGCGGCCCCGCCGGATGTCGTGCTCTGTGACATCGGTCTGCCCGGAATGGACGGCTATGAGGTTGCGCGGGCCTTTCGCGCCGACGTTCGGCTGCGCGATGTGGCTTTGGTGGCCCTCACCGGATACGCCCTGGCCGAGGACCAGAAACGGGCCACCGACGCCGGTTTCGACCGACACCTGGCCAAACCGGCGGACCTGCGCACCCTGGAGCGCGTGCTTTCAGAGCTCCCGGGGCGCACGCGAACCGCGCGGGTCGATTCAGGGTGCGTGTGAAGCAAGCCACCGGTTCGCTGGCACCTGAGCGCGTCCGTGCGATCAGCGAACGAGCTCGGGCACGCCATTCATCGCCAGATCCAACGCCTGCTCCCGGAACCACTCCCCCGCGGCAGGGGCGACCATTCCCCAAAGCGGATCGAAGCGCTTCTGTGCCTCGCCCGCGATGCCCCACGGGTTGTAGCGCTGGAAGTCCCAGGCCCGCGTTTTGCCCACGGCATCGCACGAGCCATCGGATTCGCCAGGCCGCTTGACCCACAGAAAGGCATCAACCAGGGGAACGCCGGTGTTGGTCGTGGGACGTTCGCCAACCCCCGTCCCCGGAGGATTGCACCACTCGCCGGCTTGCAGGGCAGCCACGACCTCGGGCGGCTGCAGGTAGGGTTCGCGCGCGTAGCGGTCCGCATCCAAGGGGCCGCGCCCATTCCGGCTGGTGTCCACGACGAAATGGATTCCGTCTCCCTGTGGCTTGCGCGCTTGATACCAAGCATCGACCTGCTCCCAGGCGGATCTCGGTTCGCGCGGCGCGGGCTGTCTTGGGCACTCGCGAAAGGCCTCGGTCTTGCCGCGCGCATATTCGATGCAGATGCCAATCCATGAGCCGTAATAGACCTGTTGCCACGTGACGTGGAATTGCGAAACGTTGAGTGCAAATCCATGGGCGTCTTTCACCCCGGCCTTGACCAAGCGATAGGCCGCGTCGCCCACGGCCAACCAATTGCTGTGCGTGCTGTCCAGGTACACCCCCGCGTTGGGGGCCTGCTTGGTCAGGATGGCCAGGGCCCCCCGTAATCCGGCGTACGTCTCGTCGGCCGTGGCACCCGGCGCGGGCACGGTCCGCCCCGCTGGGTCCGTGACCACGGGCTTGCACCACTCCGCCTCACCATTCAACCGCGTGGTGTAGGGCACGATGCCGGTGCCATCGGGTTCGAGGATCACGATGGCCCGTTCGTTGCCAATCCCGCGGGCCACGCCTTCCATCCACGCCAAGAAATCAGCAGTATTGCGGGCACCGCCCATGCTGTATCCGGCGCAATCGCGAAAAGGGCGGTTGTAGACCGCGAACACGGGCACGCTGGCGTCCCGCGCCGCCACCAGGATGGTTTGGGCGACCAGGGACCGGACCTCCTCGGGCGTTCCTTTGGTCAGCCAAACGGCCCGCGGCGTGGCCCCCAAGGTGGTCAGCGCGCTGGCCTGGGCCATGGCCTGCGCCCTTACCAGGTCCGCGATTTGCGCGACCGCGTCGGGATGGACCGGGGGGATGTAGAGTCGCGTGTCCTTGGGCAAGGGGCCGCGCCGGGCAGCACTCGGTCGACGGAGCAGGACCACCCCCGCAATCACGGCCAGCGCCACCAGTCCGCCCAGCAGCCAAGACCGGCGCTTCCAGGGGCGCGAGGTCGCCGGGGTGGGCGCGGGCACTGGTGTTCCGACCGGGACGATGCACGACGGTGGCTCTGCCCAGACCTCGCGAGTGGCCCACGGCGCCAACGCCTGCGCGAGCTCGCGCGCGCTGCCCGGGCGATCGGCGGCCGCGCTGGATAGGGTGCGTTGCACGATGGCCACCAACTCGCCTGGCAAACCCGGCCGCAGCTCCGCCAACGACAAAGACGGCCGCGTGCCGATGTGATGCACAATGGCCTCCCGGGAATCGCCGGGATGCGGACGCTGGCCGGCCAGGGCCTCGAAGAGGATGGCGCCCAGCGCGTAGAGATCCACGCGATGGTCGATGGGCCTCTCGCCCCGGGCCTGCTCGGGGGCCAAATAGGCGGGCGTGCCCACCAGCGCGCCGTTCGTCGTCTCGTCGCTGTCTTCCCGCTTGGCGATGCCGAAATCCAGGATCTTCACCCAGTCGGTGCCGTCGGCGCGTCGGCCCACGTGAAGGTTCCGGGGGTTGAGGTCCCGATGGATGATCCCCAAATCGTGGGCCGCCTGCGCGCCCAGGCAAGCCTGCGCCACCACATCCACGGCCCGCCCGACCGGCATGGGTCCTCGATCCAGGGCGGCACGCAGACTCTCGCCGCGCAGAAACTCCATGGCGATGAACGGCGTGCCGTCGCTGCTCACGCCGAAATCCACGGGCGCCACCACGTGTTCACTGTGTATGCGGCCCGCCGCCCGGGCCTCGCGTTCGAAACCCACCAGGTGCTGGCGATCGCCAGCCAGGGCAGCGTGCAAGAACTTGAGAGCGACCACGCGCCCCAGGACTTGGTGTTCAGCCTCATACACGGCGCCCATCCCTCCCGCGGCGACGAATCGCCTGACGAGATATTTGCCCGCCACAAGCTCGCCCACACGCGATGGCCCTTCGCCGTGCATAGCCCATGGGCCTACCGCGAGGACCAGACCGCTGTCCACCCGGTTTCGTCAGGGGTCTTCGGGAGCGATTGCCGCTCGACGAACGACGTCGCGCATCTGTGTAGCGACCGCGTCGCGCCGCTGGAACCGGTTACGCGGCCGGCGCCGTTGATGCGGCAGGCGGGGGCTGGACGGCGGACGAGCTCCCAGGCTCGTCGTCGTCGTCCGGATAACCGGCGCGCTCCACGCGCAGCTTCTGGTAGTCGCTGTCGTCGCGGCCCAACTTGGCCAGTAGAGCGCGCCGCAGCACCACCAGTTGGCGCTCTATCGGCACGGCCTGCTCGCGCAGTCTGGCCATCAGCCTCTGATACTTTCTGTTCGCAGCCTCGGCTTCGGCCAATTCCTTGGCTGCGGTCTGCACCAGGGGGCCCAACTGGGCCAGCGCCTGCTCCCGATATGTCAGCGGCTCGCCCTTGGCCGTGCGCGCTTCGTCGATGACCGTGAGCAAGCGCTCACCATCCTCGAGCACATCCTCGAGCACCTGCGGGTGGTCGCCGTAGGCACCGCCCTCGAACCCCGGCACATCCCGCGCCAGCAGAGGCACCCAGATCTGCATTCCCTTCAGCAGCGCCTCTCCGGCCTGACGCGCCTCCGTCAGCTCCTTGTTCCGAGTCGCGACGTACTTAACCGCATCATCGTAGGCCGCCACGTACTTCTGCCGCTGCCTCTCGAACGTCGCCGCATCCTTCGCCGCTGCTGCCGACTCGCCCGCCCGTCGCTTCAAGATCCGCGCTGCCCGCGAAGCAAGCCGCCGCAACCTCCACTGTGGTGTGGAGCTTGCCCCCGCCGGGCGGGAGTCCTCGCCCTCTGTGCTGAACCATTTCCATCTCTTTTCCGGAGGCTTCGGCTTTTCGGGAAGGATGTGCGCGACCGTCAGCGCGTGCTCCTTCGCCTTAACCTTGCAGTCCAGCAGGGTCGTCGCCGCTGTTGTGTGCTCAACTCCAGCCTTGATCCGGTTGACGAGCGCCATGATCGCGGCCCCGAAAAGCAACGCTCCGAAGATGCTTAGACCCAACACCATGTCGCCCGATGCCACTTTCGCTACCCGATCGCTGGGGTCCACATAGCTGAGGAACGCCTTAAGCATCTTAATCGACGCAATGGCTATGACAGAACCCAGGAGGTGCGCTTTGAGCCCTCCGTAATTCAGGCCCCCCATCCATCCTGGCCAATCGGCGTGGTCTTCACGCTCGATTTTGGATACGAAGTTTACATAGCCAACAAACAGAACCATTAAGACGAGATTCATGACCAGGACGAGGTCAATCATCGCAAGCACATCGACGATTACCCAAGTATCGTCCCCGTGGGCGCCTGGGTTTCGGATTAGGACATGGTCGACGAGTCCGAGGAATTCCCGAATCGATTGTAAAGCAAGCAGGAAAAGGCACCCGATGAGGGCGAGATATCCGATGACAAGGAGCCACCTAACCCTGAAGACACAGCCCTCAAGGAGGTCTTCCACCGCCTGGAGTACGCTTTGCACTCGTGGCTGGTTCTCTTCTGCCCCTTGCGTGGACACAGTTGACTTCTCGACTCGATCCTCCCGGCCTCTGGACTGATCATCACGCGACATGCCTACCCTCCGGCGTGATTGTAACGCATCTGCTCGAAGAGGTGGAGTCTCTGTGAAGTGCCAGGCGCGCCCAGGCGGGGTTCGGCACAGATCGGGGTTGTAGCGACCACGGGCCGAGATCCAACGGGCAGCCAGGTTGGTTGCGCCCTCCGAGACTCCGACGAACGGCGACCTTGGCCCTTGCAAACACCGCAACCGCCTCACGAGGCAGCTCCGCGAAGATGAAGTATTCGCCGGACCTTCGACAGCCGCTTCGCAGCGGAATGGTAGCCTCGCTGCAGCCAGACTTCGCGTCTGCTGGGGAGTCCCGCGGCGTCACCCCAGAGGAGTCCGCGGGGCGTGATTGCTCAAGACGTGTCGGGCGCGGAAGGCTGCGTTCCACAGGGACCACCCGCCTCCCCGGCACACCGGGTTCATTCGGCCGACCCAGCCCCGGCGGAGGCCGCCACGCGCGACGCCACGACCATGTTCAAGGCCTTCATCCGCGGTGACCTGAACACCTCTTCCACCTTCGCCCATCCCGCGGTGCCGAACATGTCGGGGGGGCAAGGAAGGCCATGCAGGCCATCTTGCGCAAGGGCCTGGCCTCAATGCGCGCGCAGGGCTTTGCCTTCGTGTCGCTATCCGTGGACAAGCCCACGCCGATACTGAAAGCCGGCGACGAATGGCACCTGGCCCCACCCCGGCCCACGCCGCGTCGCCCACGTCGATGCTCCGGCAGTTAGAGCCGGTGGCTCTCGCCGTCGCTTGCGAAGTAGTCTGGCGCCCATGGCGATGATCAAGACCAGACCGAACCAGCGCCGGCAGCTCCCCCTGACCGGACCGCTCTTCTTCTGGCGCGCGAGTGTTGCGACCGGCGCGCGCGAGGGCCTGGTCGTGATCGGCAGTCACTGCCACAACCTGGACTGTCCGTGCCGAGATGCCCACCTGACCGTTTACCGCGCGGAGGCCAGCCTGCGCGGCGTGGATGTGCGCAGCAAGATGGTGGCGTTCGCCATCGATGCGGCGCCCGAAGGCACACCACCCGTGCCGAGCCCCGTCCTGGTGTTGAACGCTAGCGTCGACCTCGACACGGGGGTGGTGACGATCCCGGACAGTGTGCCGCCCGAACGGCGCGACGAGCAGGCACTAGCCTGGCTGCTCGACGAGCTGGACGGCGAGGCGCTGGACCACCTGGCCACCCAGAGCTTGCGCGCCAAGGGGGCAAAGCCCCTGGCCCGGCTCAAGCTGCGCAACTACGAGCCAGGGACCATGGTCGCTTTCGGCGAGGCCTTCCTGCAGGGCCGCATCGATTCCTACATCATCGACGGCCGCCGCCTGGATACCCTGGACGTGTACTGCCCGGACCCTGGCTGCCCGTGCGGTGACCTACGCATCATGGTGGACAGCGGGCAACAGGATCTAGACGCCATCGTCCTCGACCTGACGGGCACCAAGTCCCCGCGGTTCGACGGCCCGCCGGTCCTGCGCGCCTTGTGGCAGGCCATCCAGCGACGCTATCCCGACCTTGAGGTCTTCCGCCGGCGCGCGGCCATGATGAAGGAGCTGGGACGCGACGAACTGGCGCCCCGTAGACCGGCAAAGCCCGAAGGGCCCAGCCGAAACCAACCTTGCCCCTGCGGTTCGGGCAAGAAATACAAACGCTGCTGCATCAAGAAGACCGTCGCCAAGCCCTGACCGCCATCAACCCTGGAGGATGCCGGCTGCCCTCGGCGCGTCCAGGACTTGAGGCAACGTGGCCGGACTGGATGGGGCAGTAACCGCGAAGATCGACGGCGCCTCGTGACCTGTTCTAGCCACGACGGCGTTCGCGGCGCCGGCTACATCCTCGCCATTCGGCGCAGACCATCACAGAATTTGGCGAAGCTGGCAGAGCGGTTACGCCCAGGATCCATATGCGATCCTCAACCAGAATCTCAAGGTGCATAGCTTCTACTTCGTGTCGAGATAGTCGCTATACCAAAGCCCGCCGAGTGGCAGGCCCTGCTCCACCATCGCCCTTACGACGGCACTCTGGCTCGCCCGCCGGATCGACGAGAAGCCATCCGATTCTTTGTTGAGGATCCATGTCTCGTCCGGACGGAGAACGTTCACGAAGTAGGGCTGGTGGGTCGTGACGAACACTTGTGCTGCCCCTCGGCGACCGGTGGCGTGCTTTCGGAACTCCTCGGCGAGGGCGTCCAAGAAGGTGGTAGAGTCCGTTCTCTGGATCTTCGATACACACGAACGGCGGCCGTGCAGGATCCTCAAGCAGAAGGAAGTATGCGAAGAGCTTCCACGTCCCGTCCGACATCTGCTGTGCAAAGAACGGATCCTTGAATCCCTTGTCGTTGAAGCGCAGAAGAAGACGCCCGTCCTCGGTTCTCGTCGAGAGCTTCTGGCTGATTAGCCCCGGTGCGTAGACGACCGAGAATCACGTCCCGCAGCACGCGGTAGTTCTTGATTCGAAAGCCCTCGATGAGTGCCACGTGGGTCCTCCCGTAGTGCGCTAGGCTACCCAAATGAGCTGGGCCTGTCACTGCTGGCGCCGTCCCACCGATAAACCTGCCAAGGGGCACCTGCCAAGGGAACCGCCCGCCCGCGGGACCTGGATGTTCGCGCTGGCCTTCGGCGCCCTATGCGTCGGCGCGACGCCGGTTCATTCGGCCGACCCAGCCCCGGCGGAGGCCGCCACGCGCGACGCCACCACCATGTTCCAGGCCTTCATCCGCGGCGACCTGGACACCTTCTCCACCTTCGCCCATCCCGTGGTACTGACCATGTCGGGGGGCAAGGAGGGCATGCAGGCCATTTTGCGCAAGGGCCTGGCGGACATGCGCGCCCAGGGCTTTTCCTTCGTGTCGGTATCCGTGGACAAGCCCACGCGGATAGTGAAAGCCGGCGGCGAGTGGCACGCGCTCCTGCCCATGGAGATCGTGATCAGAACCCCGCAGGGCGACATGCACGCCCCCAGCTACCTGCTGGGCGTCTCGCGGACCAAGGGCAAGACGTGGACCTTCGTTGACACCGACAAGTTGCGAGACACGGCCACGCGGAATCGCCTCTTCCCCCGCTACAACCCGACCCTGGAGATTCCCCCCAAGAGACAGCCGTCGGTCGTGCCCCCGAAATGACGATCGAGCTGACGTGGCCCCTGGCCACGGTGAAGCTGGCGAGGACGCGAGCGGCCTACTCGCCCATGCCTTCCAAGAAGGCCCGCAACAGGTCCGGATGGTAGTGGACGCCGGAGTTGGCCAATTTGGAGATCCAAGGTTCAACCGCCGGTATCAAGCCAAGGTGCTTCGCGCGTCCGAGTAGCCCGAGCGATCCGGTCACGCCGAGCCCCACGGCTGCAGCAGCCCGGCGCCCACGCCACTCATCGATGCAGACGTCCCCAACGCCCCGCTCAAGCGCGAGCTGGATGACCGCAGCCTCGCCTTTGTCCAGGAGGTGGGTGCCCAGCGAGGCGACTGGTCGAGCCAAGGAGACCACGTTGGCCCAAGCTGGAATGGTGACGGGATGCCCGAGGCGCGCTCCCGCCGCGATCTCATCGGCAACCTCTTGCGGCACGAGGAAGGAGATCGGCAGCCGACCGACGACTTCGAACGCGCCAACGCGTCCGAGCGCGATCAAAGGTCCCGTGTTGACGACCAGTTCAGTCGCGTTGGGCAAACGCGACCTCGTCGGCGGCGTCATCGGGACGCAGGTTGCTCATGGAGCCGCCGATACGGGCCAGCGCCATGAGGAAGGAGACCCGATCCATGCCGCACAGCTCGGCAGCCTTCCCGGACGACAGACGCCCGAGCTCAAAGAGCTTGGCCGCCAGCAACAGGGGCGCCTCGCGCTCGAAATCCTCTTTGCGCAGGCTGGCCTCGAGAAGAACGGAATCGTCGTACGGGATCTGCAGTGTCCTCACCATCAACCGAAGCGTACCACGGCGTTCGACGACCGCTGACGAAGGAGCCTGCCCGGGGATGCGACGCGGGCTGAGCCACGCCGGCGATCCCTGGGCTGCTGGCCGGGGGCCTGATCGTGACGTGGACTGGGCTAGGCCGGCCCATCAAGCGCGCCTGACGCTGGGGAACGAGACAAGCGCGGTGGCAGAACCGCCGCCCGGCCCCCCGCGTTGCCCCCCCCC
>JAEXQJ010000306.1 GCA_023438785.1 Pseudomonadota bacterium | reverse complement strand
CGCCTCGTCGGTGAGCATGACGAAGCCGAAGCCGGCGCCCGTGTGGACCGAGAGGTTGCGCCACACGTTGACGTTGCACTCCAGGGCCAGGCCGCCCACCGCACCCTGGTCTTGATTCTTCTTCACGCTCGCGTAGTCGACGGCCAGGCCCAGGCCGATGCGCCGGGTGATGAGCTCGCCCAGGCGCAGGGTCAGGCCACTGCCCGTGTAGACACCGAGCGAGTCGCCCTTCTCGATTAAGCTGGCGCCCACGCCGGTCAGCCCGAGGCCGATCCAGTAGCCCTGACGGGCACGCGGTTCTTCCAGAAGCGATTGGTCCTGCGCCCGCGCGGCGGGTGAGCGCAGCAAGGGCAGGGTCATGATGGCCAGGGCGGTCGCCCAGCGCGCGATACGAATACGACCGGTGTTCATGGGGCGCCTCATCAGAACTCTCCCCGCAGGCCGAGGATGGGATAGATGGGAATGCCTTGGGTGGGCTTGGACTTCGTGTAGTTGTAGTTGTAGGTCGTGCCCTCGACGTTGGTGTGATTGGTGATGTTCTGGATGTCGAGGTACGCGTTGAGCGTCCAGCTATTGAAGATCCACTTCTTATCGACGCGGAGATCGAGCTGGTAGAAGGCGGGCGCGCGGCTGGAGTAGGTGGCGCCGTTCAGGGATGCGTATGCGGCCTTGCTGGAGTCGAAGATGTGACCGCCCACCGGCGTCTCCGGGTTTCCGCTCACCAGGCGGAAGCGCGAGCTCAACTGCCAGTTACGCGGCAGCGAGTACATGCCAACCACGGTCAGGATGTGAGGCTGGTCGTACTGGAAGAGGCGCCAGGTGGTGTCCCCCGAGTCGAGGCGTTTGGAGCGCGACAGGGTGTAGGCCAGCCACCCGGTGAAACGCGAGCTGAGCTCGTGGCGGATGGCCACCTCCAACCCGTACACGTGGCCTTGGCCGTTGTTGTCGTAGCGCAAGTCCACGACCTTGCCGTCCTCGACCTTGGTGGCGTCGGTTCGGCTGACCAGGTTGTCCAGGTCCTTGTAGAACCCGGTCACCTCGAAGGTGAGGTACTTGCGCGGCTTCCACTCGCCGCCCAGGGTGTAATGAATGGCCCGCTCCGGCGTCAGGTCGGGGTTGCCGAAGTCCTTGTTGCTCTCGTCGACGCTGGGCGCTTGATAGAAGAGGCCAACGCCGCCCTTGGCCGCCCAGCGCTCGTTGAATTGATAGCGGGTGGTCAAGCGGGGAGCCCAGGTGGTTTCGCCGATGTCGCTGAAGTAGTCGAAGCGCACGCCAGGGAAGATCTGCAGATCCTTGAAGGGCGTGATCTCCAGCTCCAGGAAGGCCGCGGGCAGGATGTGGGTCTCGCTGACCGTGGTCGTGATCTGCTGGCTCAGGTCGATATCTTCGGAATCCTCCCCCTCGCGTGCCGGGCTGGGCATGCGCACGCTGCCGCTCCACTTCTGCACCACCGTGTCCACGCCGCCCGATAGGGTCAACTTGTCGGAGATCTTGTAGCGGAGGGTGTCGCGCAGTTGCACCGAATCCAGCTTGAGGTGCTCGTAGAACTGGAAAACCACCATGTCGTTCTGGTCGCGTCCGGCCGCCACGCGCAAGGTGTTCTCCAGGCGCTCGTTGGGCACGAACTTGTAGGTCGCGATGCTCTTGTAGAACGTGGTCGCCAGCGACAGCTCCGTGCCGGTGACCTCCTGTCCGACCTGGCCCGCGTTCTTGAAGATCATGGCGAAGCGATCGTCCGAGCCGAAGAAGAACAGGCGCAGGTCGTGGGCCGGCGCCGGACGCCACGTGGCCAGGGCCTGCCAGTCGTAGTACACGGGCAACTGCAGCCCGGTCACGGGCGCGTTGTCGGGGATGACCGCGTTCAGGATGGCATCGATGTAGCTGCGTCGACCGGCCACCGCGATGGCGGCCTTATCGCCGATGGGCGTTTCCAGGTACACGCCGCTGTCGAGCAGGTTGACGTCCGCGTAGCCGCCCAGCTTCTTGGGCTTGAGCTTCTTCAGCGTGACATCGATGACACCGCCGATGGCGCGACCGTAGTAGGGCGAGAAGCTGCCCGGGTAGAACTCCAGGTTCTCGATCATGCCCGTGGGGATCACGCTGCGCACACCGCCGAAGTGATACACGATGGGCACCTCGGACCCGTCCACGAAGACCTTGGTGTCTTTGGGCGCCGAGCCGCGCACCACGATCTCGCCCATCATGCCCTGCACGCGCGCCACGCCGGCGTAGTTCTGGATGACCGCCAGCGGGTCGCCCATGGCGCCCGGTGTCTGATCAATGACCTGCCGCTCGATGACCACGCGGGTGACCTCCTTGCGCGGCCGCGGCGCCGTGACCATCTTGTCGAACGGGTTGTAGTCGCCGCGCTCCACGTAGTACGTGGCGTGCGTGGCCTCGCCGGCCTTGATGTCCTCGGTGGTGCGGAAGGGGTAGTAGCCGGGGGCCTCGATGATGACCTTCCAACTGCCGGGGGCCAGATCGAAAAAGTGGAAGAGGCCCCCCGCATCGCTGACCGCCTCGAAGCCCACCGGCTTGTCACCGTCGTTGCGGTACACGGTGACCGTGGTACCCACCATGGGATCGCGCGTGCCGCGTTCGAGCAGCTTGCCGGTGAAGTTTTCCACCGGCTCCGGCGGCTTGGCCGCGGGCGTGGTCTCGGGCTTGGCTTCCTCCGGCTTGGGCGCCGGCGGCGCGGCGGGCTTGGGTGGGATGAACTTGAAGGTGTACGTGATCTGCACGGCCACCGGCTTGCCGTTCATCTCGGCGGGCTCGAAGCCCAGTTGGTACGCGGCGGCCACGGCGGCGTCCTCGAAGCCCAAGCCTTCCGGTGGCTTGGGATCGATCACCGCCACGCTAGACACCTCGCCCTTCTCGTCGAGGTCGATGATCAGTTTGACCTCGGCCTCGGCGCGTTTCTCCAGCGCCTCCGTCGGATAGGTGGGCGTGGCTTGCTTGGTGAGCTTGGGTGGCTTGGACAGAGCGTTGGCGTCGATCTCCGCGGGCACCGGGGTCTTGCGGCCGCCGGTCTCCTCGGCGGCCCGGGCGGGTGCACTGGCCGCGACGAACAACAACAGCGATAGGGATGTCAGGCGCTTCATGGCTACCTCAGGGTCGCGGTGGCGCTGGTCCAGGCCACGCCGCCCCGGTCATCGCGTGCAACCACGTAGACACGAACCGTGTTGCGCGCGTAGTCCTCGGTGATGGGAGGGGTCCAGTAGTTGCGGATGGCGTCGGAGAAGGGCTGGGGAATCTTGGCGTAGGGATTGAAGCCGCCGTTGCCGCCCTCATCCCCGCCGTACTCGCCCAGATCGCCGCCCTCGACGTACCAGTTGAGCGAGAGGATTTCGCGTACCGCACCGATGACGTACGCGCCGTTCGCGTCCTTGACGAAGCCCCCCCCTGTGTCGCGGGTCCAGCCGCGGAAGTCCTCCACCGACTCCACCTCGGTGAGGTTCTCGACCTGCAGCCGGTACTCCACGTCGCGATCGAAGGCGACCGAGCCCGCGTTGTCGAGCACCTGACCGGGCGTGATCGGCCCGGCGGGGTCGCGACTGACGACGCTCACGCCGTTGAGCACGGGGTTGTGATTGCTCACCTGGTTGGCCTCGGTGGGCAGGTACACCTTGAACACCGCCCGCTCAGGCGTGGTCATCTTGGAGGTCTTGAATTCGTAGAACACGCTGACCGGGTAGCCTGCGGTGCCGCAGCTCACGAGGCTGGACAGTCCGCCCACCGTCTGCGCACTCAGGGCGCGGGTCAGGGCACCCTGCGCGGCGTCCTCCGAAGCCTGCGCGTCCGCGCCGCCGTCCACCGGCCCGGGGAGCGCCGCATCCGCGCCGGCGCCCGCATCCGCGCCGGCGCCCGCGTCGTCGCCCACGCCCGCATCGTTCACCAATCCGCCGCTCAGGATGGCGTCGGCCTGACCGGCGCACAGGGCGGCCAGGACCTCCGGTGGAAAGACGTTGAGCAAGCTGCCCGTGTCGCCCATGCCCAGGTTGTCGAGGGGAACCCGCGCCGCTGCCTCGGCCCCCACCAGGCCGGTGAAGGTCGCGGCGTCGATGGGGCACTGGTACTGCAGGTCGCTGTTCGTGGCTACCGGGCACCAGGACCACTTCTGTTCCGTGATGACCTCGCCTTCGGTCAGGTACACCAGGGCGCGCAGAGCGGCCGGTGTGCCGCCGAACTGGGGTTGCGGTGGCTCAGCCTGCAGGGCCAAGACGCGGGTCTCCTGCAAGCGGTATTCAGGCGGGAAGTCCTCGCCACAGCCGAACGCCAGCACAGGGGCGCCGGCCAAGAGGAAAAGGGCAGTCTTTCTCATGGTCACTCGTCCGTCAGTCGGGATTGGATGATGGGCTGGGACGCGACGGCGCTCTCTGCTGCCGTCGCGGGTTCCGTCACTCGTCGTTCAGGCGGAATCGGATCGTGTACTTGAGGGTCGTTTCGTAGGGCACGCCGTCGCGGGTGGCAGGCTCGAATTCGTCCTGCAGGGCAGCCGCCTTGGCGGCGTCGTTGAACTCCGGATAGGTGGACGGCTTGAGGATCATGACCTTGGTGACCTTACCCGTGACACCGATGGTCACCACCACCACCACGTCGGCCTCCACGCCCTGGGCCTTCAAAGTCGCAGGGTAGACGGGGGTGGTCGACTTCTTGGCCTTGGGGGGCACGGAGACCACGCCCGCCGTCGGTACGTTGGTGGCGATCTTGTTGGGCGTGGGCTTGACCGTGGTGGGCCCCTTGTTCACCACCTCCTTGGGTACGTTCTTGGGCGCCGCCGCGATCCTCTCCGTCTCGCCTTGGTGGGTGTTGCCCACGGCGAAGGCAGGACCGTCGCCGCCGCCTTCCCCGACCGTCGATTCGAAGCTCAAGCCCACCACGCGCGGCGGGGGAGCTTTGGGAGCATCCTTGGGCGGCTCGGGTTCCGCGGCCTTGGGCGCGACCTGGCGCACGACCGTGCGTTCCGGCTTGGGCGGCTCGGGCTCAGCCTTGGGCGGCTCGGGCTTCTTCTCTTCCTTGGGCTGGGCCTCGCGCACCTCGATGGCCACCTGCTCGCGCGGCTTGACCGCCTTGGCGCCCAAGCGACTGACGCCGAAGGCGGTGACCAGGAAGGCCACGTGCAGACCCACCGAGATGATCAGGACCAGGCCGCCGATCATGCCCTTCAGCCAGCGCGGCATGCGGTGCAACGGCTTGTGCTGGCGAAGTTCCAAGCTCAGCGGCACCCGCACGCGCGCCAGGGCGCGGGACTGGGCTTCCCGTCGGTGATGGGCTCGTTTCTCGACGAACGGGTTGCGATGGAGGTGCGGTCCGCGCTGTTTGGGCCCCTGGCTGCCGGGCGCGGGTCGCGATGTGCTCTGGCCCTTCATGGCGAACCTACTGCGCGGCCTGGGCAGGCGCGCGCTCAACGTC
Source organism: Pseudomonadota bacterium (assembly GCA_023438785.1). Taxonomy (GTDB): domain Bacteria; phylum Myxococcota_A; class Polyangia; order Fen-1088; family Fen-1088; genus Fen-1137. The sequence goes on along the minus strand of JAEXQJ010000306.1, from coordinate 24,378 downwards.
CAGCGCGAAGGCGCTCACGCCGTTGCGCTTGACCAAGTCGATGATGTCCATCACGCGGCCGTACTCCACGCCCTTGTCGCCCGCGATCACGGCCTGCAGCTTGGGGTCTTGCTGGCGTGTCCTCTTCACGTGGTCGACGATCTCGGTCTCCGTGCTCGGCTTGCCGTTGAGGAGCAGCTTGCCGTCTTTGGTACACACGATGTTGACCGTGGATTCCACGTGCGCCCCGGCGCTGGCGGCCTTGGGGAGGTTCACCATCATGCTGGCGCGCACGATGGCCGCCGAGGTGAGCATGAAGATGATGAGGAGCACGAGGACGATGTCCACGAAGGGGATGATGTTGATGCTGGCGAGCGGCCCCTCGTCGTCGCCGTCTTTTGAAAAGCCGGCCATGACGGTTACTCGCTCTTGCCTGCGGACTTGAGCTCGGCCAGCAACACGCGGGACAGCGACTCGCTGTTGGTGACCGAGTCCTTCACCATGCCCTTGAACACGTTGTAGGCGATGACCGCGGGGATGGCGACCAGCAGGCCGACCGCCGTGGCCACCAGGGCCTCGGCAATACCCGCCATGACGCCCGTGCTGGCGTTGGCGATATCCTTCGACAGGTCTTTGAAGGCGCGCACGATGCCGAGCACGGTGCCGAACAAGCCGATGTACGGCGAGTTGGAGGCCAGGGTGGCCAAGATGGAGAGGCGCCGCTCGTAGCTCGCCTTCTCGCGGCCCATGGCGCCGGCGATCAGATCCTCGACGGATTCGGGCCCCTTCTCGTAGCCGCGCAGGCCGGCCAGCACCACGTTGGTTTCCAGACTGTTGGTCTTGGCCAGCAGCTTGGCCGCCGCCTCGAAATCACCCTTGTCCAGGTGCTTCGCGAATTCGTCCTTGAGCGGTTCGAATTCGACCTTCCGGCGTCGGTAGAAGATCCAGCGCTCGAACATGACCGCCACCGAGAGGAGCGACAGGCCGATGAGCAGCCAGAGCACCCACTCGGAGCGGAAGATGGGGAGAGACAGGAGTTGCTGAACGATTCCGTGCGATGTGTCCATGATGGTTGCCTTAGTAACACCGACCGTCGCCCCTTCTGTCACCGCTATCTGACTGTCGCAACGGGGCGAGATGCGCCGCGACAGAGGCTGTCACGTCTGTCACAGACAGGGCCTTCTTGCAGGGACCGTCGCCCGCGGACGACTCTGGACAGGCCACCCGCGCCGCGCTCCCCGCGGAAGCGCAGCGCCGGCCCGCCGAACTCTACTTCTTCTTGCCCTTCTTGGTATCCGAGGGAGGAGGCGTGGCGCCGCCCATCAGCTTGGCCGGGTCAAACGGCTTGGCGGGTTTGGTGATCCCGGGCTTGGCATCCTTGCCCATCGCGGCCAATTCCATGGTGGCAGGGGGAACGGTCGGGGCGTCCGGACCGGCCGCCTTGGCGTCGGGCGTGGTGACCACACGAACCAGGCCCAGGGGCGTCGCCTGCTCGCTCAGCCACACGTCAACCGTACCCACCGGCGTCTTCGTCCGGTAGTGCGACGTCTTGAACGTGCCCGCCGTGACCTTGATGTCTTCCTTGCCCACCAGCGCCTTGGGATCGGGCTTCTGGAACTTCTGCACGGGCGCGTTGGGCGGGGCCAGCATGGGATCCTGATCCCCGATCTGCATGACCATTTCCTTCACCGGGTTCTCGGCCGTCCTCGGATCGGGCACGAGCACCATCTTGACGAGCATGTTGGCGCCGCCCGGGCCCGCGCCGTTCATGCTCATCTCCAAGGTGTTGGACTTGGCGTCGCGAGCCACGAGGGCCCAGCGCGACTTCAGCTTCATCTCTCCGAAGCTCATGGTGTATTCGGCCCAACTCCCCACCGGGACCTTCTGCAGGTCGACGGCCATGGGCAGGGCCTGTGGCGCCGCGCCCTGAGCGAAAGCGGCCGTGGGCAGCAGAGCAATGACGAGAGCGAGCGCGACACGGTTCATGAGATCTCCTTTTGGCGACTGTCTAGCGTGATTGCGGAGCGAACGCGAACAAGAAGGCTGCCCGATGGCGCACGGCAGCAGTGCCCCTGCCGAAGCCAGCGGCGCCGTGTGCGCCGGGACTTGCGCTTTGCAGGACGGCGGCCATGATCGCGCGCTCAACCGAAAGGAACGTCATGCGCAAATCGATCGTCCTCGCGTTCGCCCTGGCCCTTGGGGCCTGTGCCCCATCCATCAATCCGCAGATGAAGGCCGCCACCGATTCGATGGCCGCCTCGTTTCAGGCCAATCCCCGCAGCCAGGCCGTTCCCGCGACCTACGAGCCCATGCCGTGGGCCGTGGGACAGTGGGTGGTCATGCGCACCACCGACGAGAAGAACCAGCCGACCGTCACGCGTATGAGCGTGGTGGGGCAGGAGGCAGGCGGCGTTTGGATCGAGTTCGACAGCCAGAGCTACTACCACCACAACATCACCAAGATTCTGTACAGCAAGATGCCGCGCACCGTGGACGAGGCCTCGGACGTGGTGCTGAAGGTGGTGAGCAAGAACGACGATCAGGCGCCGCAGACCATGGACCTGACCACGGGCCCGCTGGCCAGCCTGCAAAAGGCCATGTTCAAGTCCGTCGCCCAGAACGCTGTCGTGTCGAGCGACGTGGCCCAGGCGGCCAAGGAAGCGATCACCGTCCCGGGCGGCACCTTCCAGGGCGCGGCCAAGTTCAACGTGTCTGCCTCGTTCGCGGGCATGAGCCAGAAATCCACCTCTTGGTTCCATCCGGCCGTGCCCATCAATGGGGCGGTCAAGGGCGTGTCCGACGACGGCAAGTGGAAGATGGAACTGCTCGATTTCGGCCTGACCGGCGCCACGAGCCAACTGCCCTAGTAGGCGGCCCCCAAAAGGGGCGGGGCACCTCACGCAGGAGCCCGCAGATCGAAGATGCCCACGTCGGGCGGCGCGAAGGTGCGGAGAGGCACCTCGGTGTTGCCCAGGCCGCGCGAGACCCAAAGGTGCGTGCCGCCCACGTGGTGCAAGCCGAAGGCATAGGGACGACAGGCCGCCCCGGGCGGCAGGACCAGCGGGCGAGGGCCGGGCAGCGCCAACTGCCCGCCATGCGTGTGCCCACAGAGGAGCAGCCCTACACGTCCCGCCCCCAGTACGTTGATAGCCTCGGGCGAGTGGCAGATCGTGATGATGAGCGACGCATCTCCGCAGGCGCGCAGCATGCCTTGCGCATCGGCCTGGCCCGACCAAGGCTCGTCCAGGCCCGCCAATGCCACCTGGGCCCACGGCGTGGGCAGGCGCAAGGCCTGATTCACCAGCACCTGCGCGCCCGCCTCGGCCAGCGCGGCCTCGAGGCGGGCGTGGTCGGTCCACAGATCGTGATTGCCCAACACGGCCGCCACCACCGGCGCTCGCACACTGCGCACCAGGCGGCTCAGCGCGCGCTCCTGCTCGGCCCGCACCTGAAGGAAGACGTAGTCGCCGCCCAGAAGGAGCACGTCGGGGCGTGCCTCGGCCAGACGGGCGAAGGCACGCTCCACCAGCGGCCGGGACGTGGTGGGCCCGAGGTGCAGGTCGGACACGAAGGCCAGGCGCAGGCGCGGGCACCCCGGGGGCAAAAGGGGCAGCCCGTGCGTCTCCACCCGGACGCGGTTGACCCCGGGCAGGCGGGCCAAGAGGCGGGCCGGCCAGTTCCCTCGGTACAGAACGTTCAGGACGCGCTCGCTCGCGTGCCGGAAACGCGTGAAGTGTCTGCCTCGTTGCGCGAGGGCCATGCCTGTGGATGGCTGAAACGCGTCGCACTGTCAAATCCGGACAGTCCCGCGGCTCGACGGCTCCACCGCGCGCCGCAGCCAGCTAACGCGGCCTAACAAATCGAAGGGGCCGGGATCGCACTTTTCGTGACCGGCTTGTTAAGGACTGTAGTCCCAGGTACCCACCCTAGTCCCAAGGCCCGCTGGAAGAGACCGTTCATGCGGAGCTAGGAGGAGCGGCATGCGAATTCGAGCTGTAACGATTGCGACCTTGCTGGCCACCACGTCCTTGGTGGCTTGTGTCCCGCAGAACCACGACGACGAGACAGTCGAGTCGGGAGGCACCAGCAACGGCGGCAATACCTCATCCAAGGGCGGGATCACGACCTCGGGTGGTAAGGCCACGGGCGGCAACGCGTCCACGGGCGGCCGGACCAGCTCCACGGGCGGCAACGCGTCCACGGGCGGCCAGACCAGCTCGACGGGTGGAGACGGCGGGTCCACGCCCCGCGCCGGCAACACGGCGACTGGCGGCAATCGCACCGGCGGCACCACAAGCAGCGGCGGCACCACCGCCACCGGCGGCTCAAGCGGGACTTGCACAGACGTCCAGCCGCCTGGCAACAACACCGACTGCGCCACCTGGAAGTCCTGGAACAACTGCGAGCAGCAATGGTTCCTCGATGGCAACTACTGTCAGAAGACCTGCGGCAGGTGCAGCGGCACCAGCACCGGCGGCAATCGCACCGGCGGCACCAGCGCCACCGGCGGCGCGGGCGGCGGGACCGGCGGGACCGGCGGCAACCGCACTGGTGGCACCACCGCCACGGGCGGCAGCACCGCCACCGGCGGCACGGTCACTGGCCCCGGCAAGACCAACCCCGCCATGACCGGCAACCTGAGCAACGGCTACGCCACGCGGTACTGGGACTGCTGCAAGCCCTCGTGCTCCTGGACCACCGCGGTTCCTTCCTGCGGCGTGGACGGCATGAGCCGCCTTTCCGACGCCAAGACCGCGAAGAGCGGCTGCGAGGGTGGCACCGCCTTCGAGTGCTACGACTTCTCGCCCTGGTACGACGCCAGCACCAACATGTCTTACGGCTTCGTCGCGCACAACGGCGTCGCCTGCGGGACCTGCTACATGTTCCAGTTCACGGGCGAAGGAAACTCCGGCCCCAACGCCGGCGCTTCTGCCCTCAAGGGACAGCAGATGATCGTGCAAACGATCAACATCGGCGGTCTGGGCGGCGACCAGTTCGACATTCTGATCCCTGGCGGCGGCGTGGGCGATTTCGCGGCGGGCTGCCAAAAGCAGTGGGGGAGCACCGGCGCCAACACCGTGTATGGCGGCATGCTCTCGGACTGCAAGGGCGACTGCGCATGCATGAAGGGCAAATGCAGCTCGTTCTTCGGCAGCAAGCCGGCCCTGAAGGCGGGCTGTGACTGGTTCACCAACTGGTACTCGTGCGCGGACAACCCGAAGCTGCAGTTCAAGCAGGTGAGCTGCCCCTCGCAGATTACGCAGAAGACCGGGGTCTCGGGCTAAGAGCCCGTCGCACCCAGCCGGGCCTGGCAGCCCGTGGCCGAAGTCTCGTCCTCGATGCACTTCACCCCGGCCCAGGCCCTGGCCAATCGTCAGCGATCGAGCTGTGGCCACTCTCAGATTCGGCGCAGGGCGAGCCGTCCCCAGCTCAGGGCGGTGATGAGACCGCCCAGGGCCATGACCGTGCCCACCGGGTGGCGCTCCAGGCGCCCCTCCCATACGTCGATGCGATCGCCGAGCAGGAGCAGCATCCAGTGCGCGGCCTTGTGCTCGGGGATCCTGTAGGCGGCGCGGCGAACCAGGCCGCTCAACCCGCGCGGTGGGACGGCCGTGCCGAACACGGGCGTCAGCTTGCCCACCTCGACCCCGACCAAGACGGGCACGCGGGACGGCTGTTGCGCCACGGCGCCTGTCACCACGCGCTCCACACTGGGCTTGTTGAGCATGGGCACGCCGGGACGGCTGCTCAGCTCGCGATCGACCGGCTCGGGCCGGAACGAGGTGATGGTCTCGAAGGTGTGCATGTTTCCTCCCTCAGGCCGTCGGTGGGATGAGGATGGCCTTGATGCAGTTGTCCTCTCTGCGCGCGAACATGCGGTAACCCTCGGCCACTTCTTCGAGCGGCAGACGGTGCGTGATGATCTCCTTGGGCAGCACGCGGCCGCTGCGCACGTGCTGAAGCAGATGCGGCATGTAGCGCCGTACGTGGCACTGGTTCATGCGCAAGGTGATGCCCTTGTTCATGGCGGTGCCGATGGGGAGGATGTTGAAGGGCGGACCGTACACACCGACGATGGAGACGTGCCCCGCCTTGCGCACGCAATCGATGGCGCATTCGAGGGCGGTGGCCGCCCCGGCCTGGACCTTGAGCAGCTTGCCCGTGAGCGACTGAAAGCTGGAGCCGACGGCCTCGCAGCCTACCGCATCGATGCACACGTCGGCGCCACGTCCCTCGGTCATGCGCTTGATGGTCAGGACGATGTCGTCCACCTGGGTGAAATTGACGGTCTCCGCGTCGGCCCAGCGGCGCGCGAAATCCAGGCGGTAGTCCAGGTGATCCACGGCGATCACGCGGCCCGCTCCCATGAGCCACGCCGACTTCTGCGCCAACAGGCCCACGGGCCCGCAGCCGAAGACCACCACCGTGTCGCCCGGCTGGATGGACCCCATCTCGGCCGCTTGGTAGCCGGTCGGGAAGACATCCGTGAGCAGGAGCACGTCCTCGTCGGACATGTCATCCGGGATCCGCATGGGCCCCACGTCGGCGCAGGGCACGCGCACGAACTCGGCCTGACCGCCATCGTAGCCGCCGGTGGTGTGGCTGTAACCGAAGATGCCTGAGCCGATGGGCGCGCTGGGATTGGTGTTCTCGCAGTTGCCGTAGAGCTGGCGCGTGCAGAAGAAGCAGTGCCCACAGGCGATGTTGAAGGGCACCATCACGCGATCGCCCGGCTTGAGCGTCTCCACCGCCGAGCCCACCTCTTCCACCACGCCGGTGAACTCGTGGCCGAAGGTGGAGTTGACCCGCGTGTCGGGTATGAGCCCGTGATAGAGGTGCAAATCCGAGCCGCAGATGGCCGTTCGCGTGACGCGGACGATGACGTCGCCCGGGTGTTCCAGCTCGGGCTCCGCCTTCTGCACCGCCTTGACCCGAGAGGGCCCCAGGTACGACATCGCCAACATCTCCCCCTCCTCCTTGCTTGCCCCTTTTCTCAATATGGGGCAGAGCACCCCGCCATCACAGGCGCAAGATCGGCGGCGCGGGCGCTTGGTCGCTGTTCGCCGACGCAGACGGCGCGGAAGCCGGCAACGAACGGGTCCGTGCGTAAGCCCCGGACCCCCCTGGTGACTAGCTCGGCTCGTTGGCGCGCGCGCGTGCGGTCAGGTTGCCCACGGGGACCAGTTTGTCGCCCGACGACCAGCCGCCGCTTCCGCCCGACAGGACGGTGTGGCTGGCCTTGCCGCCCGCTTGCTTGCCGCGCACGGCGTTATTGAGGAAGACCTCCAGACGCCGGTTCTGTCCGCCGCTGCCGTCGTAAAAGAGGCTGACGACGGGCACGTCCAGGTCGGCCGACACGCGACCGAAGATGGCCGTGGCCACGGTCTCGGGCATGCAGCCGAAGGGCGCGCAGTTGACCACCAGGGCCGCCCCTTGCTGGGCGAATTTGATGGAGCGACCGAGCGACAACTTGCCCTCGCCGCCGGCATAGAACTGCAGGTAGGGCGTGGCCAGCTTGAGGCACTCCTGGAAAGGCGGCTCGTGACGATCGTCCAGGAAGGGACTGGCCGCACGCATGAGTCTCTGCTCCCAGTGCTTCATCCAGTGGTACGTGAGGAAGGTGTCGGCCTTGTCCCACGAGATGATGGTCGACGGGAACTCCTCCTTGAAGTTCGCGATAGACGACGTGTAGACGATCCAATCGGTGATGGGGATCATCCACGCCTCGCCGCCGAACATCTCGATGGCGCTGATCACGTCCTCATTGGCGAAGAGGTTGTTGCGCACGTAGATCTCGCCCACGATGCCCACCAGGGGCTTGCGCGGACCGGCCACCGGGATGGCGGCGATGCGTCCCACGCCGGTGCGCAGGCAGTCCTCCAGATCACCGCCCTTCTCGAGGACGTGAGCGATGGCCTCAGTGACCTCGCCGACCACGCGATCGGTCTCGCCGGCATTGACCTCATAGGGGCGCGCCTTGCAGCGGGCCTTGAGAATGATGTCCGCGCAGGCGATGGCCTTGAACAGGGTGCGGCGCATCTGGCTGGTCAAGCCCTGGTAGGCGTTGTTCGAGGCGGGAGCCAGGATGGCCACGTCCTCGAAGCCCTCGCGATCCAGGATCTGCCGGTGCAGAACGGTGTACTGACCGAAACGGCACGGCCCCTTGCTGCTGGGCATGAAGAAGGCGTGCTTGCCACCCTTGGGCAGCTTGCGCATCGTCTTGAGGAAGGTGCCGATGGTCAGGGCGCAGGGCAGGCACTCGGAGCCGCGGGTCAGCGAGCGACCGATCTCGAACGACTCCTTGTCCTCGTTGGGCAACTCGCGCGCGTCGTAGCCCTGGCTGCGGAAAGCGGCCGCGAACAGCCGCGTTCCGAACTCGTGCATGGGCGGGATCCAGATGGTGCGATCGCGAAGGTCCGCTGGCTCCACGTGCTCGCGCGAGCGCTCGCCGCGGGGCGGGCGCGGACGACGAAGCACGTCGAAGTAGGCCTCGATGCGGGTCATGTAGCCCGCGTCCGCGCCGTGCTCATCCAACTCCAGAACCAGCAGCGGACGCCGGCCCATGATCTCCTCGGCGAAGCTGAGCAGGAAGCTGTCCGGCCCGCACGAGAAGTTGGTCAGGTAGATGACGTCCAGCAACTCGCTGTCCGCGGCCGTCTCGAGCGCCGCCAGGATCTTCTGACCGTAACTCCAGAAGGCGTTCCTGTAGCGCAGCCCCAGACGCCACAGCTCGGGCTTGACGAACTCCATGGGCAGCACGGTGCGGCCCAGGTCGGCAATCTTCTGGGGCAGGCCCAGGTTGGCGCCTGGGTCGAAGTTGTTGTACGGCCGGCCCACGAGAAGGATCATCTTCTCGTTCTTGGCCGCGGCCTCCTCGAGCATCTTGGCGCCCTCTTCCTGGCAGCGCTGCTCGAACGTGCTTTGCGCCTCCAAGCCCGCGCGCCAGGCATTGCGAATCTCGCGCGCCGAACGATGTAGGGGCTTGGCCAGACCGTCGGACAGCGTCCTGACGACGTCGCGCTCTCGCATGCGCATGTCCACCAGGGGCGTGAGCAGGCGCGAGGCATCCATGTGGTTCATCATCAGCGCCGCGCGGCTGCACGCGCCCGAGCCCTGCACGTACGGGCACACCGCCGTGCCCGTGGTGTCTTCATTGGCCGGCGTGTTTTTGAGGTGCGGAGCAAAGATGAAGTCCACGCCGCTGGTCGTGGCCAGCTTGGCCACGTGTCCCAGGCCCAGCTTGGCGGGGAAGCAGAAGTCCGCCCCCGCCATGCGACCGCCCAGATCGCGGATTTCATCCGTGGTCTGCCCGGAGAGCTGCACGCGAAAGCCCAGCGTGTTGAAGAAGCGCTGCCACAGCGGATAGTAGCTGTAGGTGGCCAGGGCCTGCGGGATGCCGACGACCGGCGCGTCCTCGGGGACCTTGACCCCGGCGCCGGCTTCGCGCCACAGCCGCTGGCGCAGGCGCAACGCCCGATCGTGCGGGCTCTTGCGCACCTTGTGCTCGTTGGGATCGCGGCCGCACATGTAGCCCCAGGACGGCGAGCCCTCCACGCCTTCGATCTCGGCGAAGGTGATGTGGCAGTCGTTCTGGCACAGGTTGCAGGTCTCCTTGCGCAGAGTGATCTTGCGCTTGTCCAGGTCCAGGCCGTGGAAGCGGGATTGTGTCTTGCCCTGCTCGGCCATGGCCTGGCGAACCAGACGAGCCACGCCGAAGGCGCCCATGACGTGGCAGTAGGGCGAGACCACCACCTCCACGTCGAGCAGGCGCTCGAATGCTGCCACCAGCGCCTTGTTTCGGGCCGTGGCGCCCTGGAACATGATGCGCTTGCGGCTGTAGTAGCGGTTGCCCACCACCTTGTTGAGGTAGTTCTTGGCCACGGCCACCAGGACCGCGGCCAGCGCCTCCTCGCGGCTAGCCCCGGCCTCGATGAAGCGGACCACGTCCTGCTCCATGAAGACGGTGCAGCGATCAGTGGCGCGCGGGGGCTTCACGCCCAGAACCGCGGGGCCCACGTCGGCGACCCTGTAGCCCAGTTTGTTGGCCTGCTCCTCGATGAAGCTGCCCGTGCCGGCGGCGCACACGTAGGTCATGTTCGCGGCGCGGATGTGTCCGTCGACGACGTGCATGTACTTGGCGTCCTGGCCGCCGATCTCGAAGATGGTGTCGACCCTGGGATCGGTGAACGTGGCACCTGCCACGTGGGCGCTGATCTCGTTGATGATGGCGTCCGCGCCCATGACCTCGCCGACGATCTTGCGACCGCTGCCCGTGGTGCCCGCGCCCAGCACGCGGATGCGCGCCCCCTTCTTGGTTTCCAGGGTCCGCAAGGCGCGGCACAGCTTCTGGGTGGCGCCCACCGGGTCGCCGCCCGTCTTGCGGTAGATGTCGACCAGGAGCTGCTCCTTGTCGTCGACCAGGGCCAGCTTGGTGCTGGTGGAGCCGATATCGACGCCCAGGTAGACCTCGAGGTCCTTGCCGGCGGGCCAGGACACCACGCGCACTTCGTTGCCTTCCTCGTCGGTGTACGACTCGGCCAAACGAAAGTCCGGGTACGTGGATTTTTCGAGGGTCAGCGGCCAATCGTGGAAGTCCACGTCGCTGGCCGCGGCGATCTTGTGGATGGACTCGCGCGAGGGCAGCCGGTGGGGAACCTGGCCCAGGTGGGCCGCTCCGATGGCGGCAACAAGATGCGGCATCTCGGGCACGCGCAGCAGGTTCGGGAAGCTGGTTTTCAGCCAGCGCAGGACCTCGCCGTTCAGGGCCACGCCCCCGATGATGGCCGTGGGCTTGTCCAGCGGACGCGCGCGCAGCAGGGTACCGATCAGGGTGCGGGTCATGCCCCGGCACAAGCCCGACCACATGGCCGCCTTGCTGAAGCCCTCCTGCTGGCGGTGGATGAGATCGCTCTTGGCGAACACCGAACAGCGGGTGGCGATGGAGGGCGGCTCGGCCACCGTGCCGACCAGCGAGGGATCGTCGTAGCTGATGCCCAGGCGTGCGGCTTGCTCGTCGAGGAACGAGCCCGTGCCCGCGGCACACATCGAGTTGGTCGCGTAGTTCTGGAAGTGGCCCTGCGGATCGAGCTGCAGCAGGGTGACGGACCCGCCGCCGATGTCGATGATGTTCAGGACTTCGGGCAGGAGCTCGTGCACGAGCTTGATCTGGCAGGAGGCCATATCCAACCGACGCAACTCGAAGGCCTCACAGAACCGGCCCGAGTTGGTGCCGCAAAAACCGATGGCATCGCCTGCCCCAACGTTGAGCTCGGTGAGTGCCTTTTCCAACACACGGGCCGGCTCGCCCTTGTGGCGGGCGTAGAACGACTTGATGACTTTTCCGGCGCCGTCCAGGCGGACGGCCTTGAGGGAGACGGCGCCAATATCGATACCAATGCGTCCCGAATGCTCCACGCTGTGATTCCTTCTGCGGTGAATGTAGGTGTGCGTCGGTGCGTCGCGATGCCTACCACGGAATGCTGTTCCTGGCTAACCCCATCGAGCCGCCCAAGAGGAAGTCGTTGACATTCCCCAGGAACCTGCCGGCGACGGGAAACGCTCCATCCCTCAAGCATAGCCGCCGCCGTCGGGCCGGCGCGCGGGGTGCGCCGCGATTCCCGCCGATTCTCCGGGCCGGGCGTAGTAGATCCCGCCGCGCATGGCTCGCACGCTGTACATGGTTCGCCACGCGATGACCGCCTGGAATGCGGAAAGGCGCTGGCAAGGGCAGACCGACATCCCTCTGTCGGACGAAGGACGTGCGCAGGCGCGGGAGCTGGCGAGCCGGCTGCGGGCCCGAGGGCTGGTGCGCATCCACACCAGCGATCTGTCGCGGGCCCGCGAGACCGCCGCCATCGTGGCCCAGGACCTGGGTCTGACGGTGGTCTGCGATCCCGATCTGCGAGAGAGGGCGTTCGGCCCCTTCGAAGGAAAGACCGCCGACGAGTGCGCCGCCACGCTGGGCGCGCTCTGGGAACGCTATGTGGCCGATCGGCGCTGCCTGCCCGAGGGCGCGGAGCCCGACGCGCAGGTGGTCGCGCGCATGGATTGCGCGGTGGAACGGGCAGCGGCGGCCCTCCCCGACGAGACCAGCAGCGCGCTCTTGGTCTCGCACGGCTCCTCCTTGCGCTCGCTGCTGACCCATTACTTGGGTCGACCCTTCCCGCCTCTGCCCAATGGGGCCCTTTTCCGCGTCGTGCTGGAGGTGGGATGCCGTCCGCGCTGTGAACCGATCGAGTGAGGCACGAAACGACGCGCGCGCCCGCTGTGCGCCCGGCATGGATTCGCAAAAAAACCACGGTCCGGGGTTGCCGGTCGCCGTGTTTGCGGTGTTAGGGTGCTCGCGGAGGCACACATGATTCTTGCTGGCGATATCGGTGGAACCAAGACCGTGCTCGCGCTGTACGAGCGCAGCGCGGATGACGTGCGCATGGTCAACCAGGCGACCTTCTCCAGCCGGGAGTACAACACCCTGGAGCAGGTGGTGAGCGAGTTCATGGGTGACAAGCACCCCAGCCTGTACGGTGCCTGCTTCGGTGTGGCAGGTCCCGTGCAAGGGGGCATGGCGCGGCTGACCAACCTGCCCTGGATTCTCGACGAATCCCGCTTGGCCAAGGCCCTGGAAACGCCCCGTGTTCGCCTGCTCAATGACCTGGAGGCGGCGGCCTACGGCATGCTCTTCCTGGCGCCCCACGAGTTCGAGACGCTCCAGGCGGGGCGCGCCACCAGCCGTCCGGGAAACATCGCGGTCATCGCCCCCGGCACGGGCCTGGGGGAGGCCATCTTGCACTACGATGGCCAACACTACGGAGCCCTAGCCTCGGAGGGAGGGCACACGGACTTCGCGCCGCGCACCGACGACGAGATCGCCCTTCTGCGCTACCTGCGTTCAGCCTTCGGTGGCCACGTCAGCTACGAGCGCATCCTCTCGGGGGCCGGCTTCGCCAACGTGTATCGCTTCCTACGAGCGCACTCAGGAACGCCCGAGCCCGCGTGGTTGACCGCGGAGCTGACCAGCGGCGCCCCCAATGCCGCCATCACGGCCGCCGCCCTGGCCGGCAAGGATCCCGCCTGCGTGCAGGCCATGCGGATGTTCTGCGCCGTGCTGGGCGCCGAGGCGGCCAACCTGGCGCTCAAGGGTCTGACCACGGGAGGCGTGATCATCGGTGGCGGCATTCCGCCCAAGATCCTGGCCGCCTTGCGCGACGGCGCTCTGGTGGCGGCCTTCAACGACAAGGGCCGCTTCGCCAATTTCACGTCCACCTTGCCCGTGCGCGTGGCCCTCAACCCGGCCGCCCCGCTCATCGGCGCCAGCCACTACCTCACCAGCCCCAACATTCGACGCTGACGCCCGCTTCGGAGGCGCACGGCCACGCGCAGCACGCGCTGGTGCTCTGGATGTGGCAGGGGAAGCAGTAGAATCGTCCCATGCTCATTCGCACCATGGGTCTCGTGGGTTCACTGCTGCTCGCCAGTATCCTCGCCCTCGCGGGCTGCGATGACGACTCCACGTCATCACAGATGAGCGCCCGCGAGGAGGTCGTGCAGCACACGTGCGATCGCGCGCAGGGCTGCGGATTGATCGGCGCCGGGCTCACCTACCAAAACCGCGACGACTGTCAGACGAGGGCGGCGGGCACGGTGCAGACGGCGTGGCCCCCGGCCGACTGCGACGGGCGCATCGACGAGACGCAGTTCCGGGCCTGTCTGGCCGGCATCGACGCCATCCAGTGCGAAAGCGCCGCCCTGGACGCGGTGAGCCTCTTCACCTTGGGCGCCTGCGCCAAATCTCGCGTGTGTTCCGCCACTCCGGAGTGATGAATACGAGGCCGCGCACGCCCTCAGCCCGGGCACCCCGGGGGTCGAGCAGCACCTGCAGTGGGCGCGCCAGAGCGCCCACGATGCGGGGCTTGGCCGCCCCGGCCAGAGCGTTGATGGGCCCTCGACAGGCGGCGCCCGTCGGCAGCTCCCGTGCCGGGCGGCCGGGAGCCACCGCGGCAAACGCTTCGTGACATCAAGGCGTCCCGCGCCACTGTCGATGCGGATCGCATGCTGAGCAGGGAACTCATCGCGAAAGCCGTCGCGGCGCACGGGGCCTGGAGGCAACGGTTGCGGACCGCGGTTGAGACCGGGAAGTCCGATTTCACCGTCTCCGTCGTCCAGGTGGACGATCGATGCGACTTCGGGAAATGGCTGGCCAGTCTCGACGCCTCGACCAAGAACAGCCCACGGGTGGCAAAGATCAGAGCGCTCCACGCCGACTTCCACAAGGAGGCAGCGCGCATCCTGGCTGCGGTCCTGGAGAAAAGGAAGAACGAGGCCGAGGCGGCGCTCTCCCCCACGAGCCCATTTGGGAAGCTGTCTGGCGCGATGGCGCTCGAACTGAATGCCTGGATGCAGGAGGTCCCGGAGTAGAGTCAGGCTCTCGAAGCCGACGCGGCCATCAGGCGTTCGCCCTTGGCCGCCCCGAGCGCCAGACTCACGCTTCGGATTACTGGAGACTCGGGTTTGAGCCGGAGCCGTCTGAGCGCTTGGCTCGGCCAAGGGCGACGCCGCCCCGCGGGCGGCTCGTCACCCCGGCATCGACATCAGAGGACGATGATGTTGTGGCACCCCGAGGGACAGGGCATGCCGATGTTCACGCCGTCGTCGCAGTCCTCGCCGTCCTGGACCACGCCGTCGCCACAGAACTCTCCCAGCTTGCACTCCGGGCCGCACTGGCCATAGCCCCCCTCGTTCTTGCCGTCGTCGCACTCCTCGCCGATGCCCAGGATGCCGTCGCCACAGATGGGGCGACAATCGCTGGGCGCGGCGGAAAAGCCGCTCAGGGTCAGATGGTAGGACGAGCCTTCGGTCTGGCGCTCGGCCTGGAACACGACGACCTCGTAGACCTTGCCGTCCTCCAAGCCAAACTTGGAGGCCGAGGAGGCATCGAGGGTGATGCTCCCGTCCACCGGGCCGTGAATGCCGCCCAGATCGACGGCAAGCTTCTTGTTGATGAACACCCACACGTCGTCATCGCCGAGGAACTTGAGGTTGTAGCTCTTGCTCTTGTCGTAGAGGAACCAGTAGCGCACTTCGCTGGTGAAGCTGAAGTTGTGCTTGCGAACGTTGCCGTCGTCGTCCTTGTCGAAAGGCCATGACTTCGTCGGATCGTAGTAGGGCGGAATCTTGGCCCCCACGGCCTCCGCGGCCGGAGAGAAGTCGTCGCCGTCAACCGGGAAAAACAGCGGATTGCCGTCCACCTCTTCGACCAGGAAAATGCCCTTATAGGTGTTGCCGTCCTTAATGCACCTGACCATCTTCTGGCCCTTGGCCTCTCTCGTGTCGCACTCGGTGGAGCCTTGTGCGAACGTGCACTCCTTGCCGTCCAACTCCTCGCCGACGTTGCCGCACCAATGGGCCGTCTCGGTGTTCTGCCAGCGCTCGCCGTTGTTGCCGTAGCGGTTCACGTAGGCGTTGTCGCCGTTGTTCCACAGGTTCAGGCGCGTGGCGGTGGCGTGATTCATTCCCGAGGTGTTGCGGTACCACTTGGAGAAATTGTCCGCGGTGGTGCCCACGCAGCTCTGCGACTGGCCAATGAATACGGGCTTGCCATCTTTGTCCAGTTCGGCGGCAACCAAGCCGATCGTGGCCTTCTCGCAATTCATCATTCCGGGCTGGAAGTCCGCCGGGCTATGCATCTTGAAATCGCGGTACACGACGGGTACGGCCATTTTGTCGCCCAGCTCGGGGCGCTTGCACTCGAATCCGGGTTCGACCTTGCAGTCCTTGGAGCAGCCATCGCCGTCCAGGGTGTTGCCGTCGTCGCAGTCCTCGCCGAGCACGATGCCGTCTCCGCACGACGAGGCACAGGCGCCGCTCTTGCAGTCCGGCTCGCTCTGGCAGTCCGCCGAGCAGCCGTCGAAGTGCATGTCGTTGCCGTCTTCGCAGCTCTCCGCCCCTTCCTGCTTGCCGTCACCGCACGTGGCCGGCGTGCACACGCTGGGGCTGGCGTCGTCGCACTTGTAGCCGACCTCGATCTTGCAGCCACTGTTGCAGCCGTCACCGTCCGTCTTGTTGCCGTCGTCGCACTTCTCGGGAAAGACCTTCACACCATCGCCACAGCGCGCGATGCGGTGGCAGGCCTGACCGGCCGGGAAGCACGACCACCCGGGCTCCACCACCAGGCAGTTGGAGTAGCAGCCGTCGCCCGATTCCTTGTTGGCGTCGTCGCAGGCCTCGTGTTCCTTGTCCAGGACGCCGTCACCACAGGTGGGAGGGGCGTCCTGGTTCCGCGGATCGAAGGGGGCTCCCCCTCCACCGCCGATCAGGTCGCCACCGCGACCGCTGGTGCCGCCGCTTCCGGGAGTCGTCTTTCCCGAAGACAGGTTGGGGGACGAGCACGCCATAGAGACAACGGATATTGAAAGCGCGACAAGAACGACGGGTCGCATGGTCAGCCTCCGACCAGTGTGGTGTGTCTAAGAAACCCTGTATAGCGCAGGATCGGGAATCTTACCCGCGCCAGTCACCTCGCTGCGGTGCGACCGGTCACCTAGTGTGAGCGGACGTTCCACCACGCGGCGCACTAAGAGAGACCGAAGCAGCGCCAAAGCCCTGCAGGACGATGGACGGGCACGTTTCACCCGGACACAAATCGCCGGCCGGACGGGCGAACTGGGCCAGGCAGTGGGGGCACCAGGACTGCACCTGGTCGCCGTCGCGGGCGGGTGGGGCGAGCAGGGCCTGGGGGTCGACGCCTGCCGTCCGAAGGACCCGCTCCACGCGCCTAAGGGCCTGCTGGCGCCACCACGCCAAATCGTCCTGCGCGCCAGGCGGGGACACCCGTCGCTGCACGGTCAGGGTGGCCAGCCAAGGACGGGCGAAGGTCGCCAGACGAGGAGGCGCAACCAGGGCCGCCGCGGCTGCCATGGGATCCAAATCGCCCAGCAACTCGCGCATCACCAGGTCCACGGCTCGCACGCCCGCCAGAGGCGAGAGCAGCGCCACCAGACGCTTGCCAGTATCGGGCGCGAGCTCAGGAGGCAGGCAGGTCAGGCGACGCCAGGCGCGACGCAGCATCAAGGCGTGCGCGGCCCAGAAGGTGAACACGACCAGGGCCAAGGGCACCAGCAGCCACACACCGCCCGCGACCACCACGCCGGCCAAACCGCCGAACAGGGCCACCCACAGCAGGTTGGCCGTGATGCGAAGGCCGCGCAATTCGCGCAAGGCCGTGGTCAGGCGCGCCTTGACCGCGTCCACGTCGTGGCGCTCGTCCAGCAGGCGTTCGATGGCGCCCGCGCGCTTCTGGGCACCGAGCCGACGGATGGACTCCACGGCGCGGGCCAGAGCGGTGGCTGCCCGACGGGACGCCAGCTTGAGGCACGGGGCCCGCGCCTTCCACCCGCGTCCCGGCCGTGCGCACCTGACCGACCTGGGCCCACGGCACAAACCAGCCCTGGCCGTCCGCCATCACGTCTAAAAAACCGTGGCAGTATGCCTGCGCGCCGGCGAACGCACCCAGTTCTCGCTCACGCACGCCGCGCGAGTTTCTGCCAGATGCGTGACAGGACCAGGCGCTCCTCGGGCGGCAGGCGCAGGAGGATCAGACTAATCCCGTAAGCCACGAGCCCTCCCGGCCCCGCCACCAGAATGCGGGCGAGACCCGAGAGCCATTCCTCGGCCAGAGTTCCCAGCGCCAGCGTGACCATGGCCGCGGCCAGCGGCTTGAGCAGGTCGCGGTGGAAGGGGTGGACGCGTTCACCGCGCCAGGCTTCCACGAGCACCAACACTTGCAAGGTGCAATAGGCCGTCAAGACGGCGAGCGCGGTGCCAATCATGCCCCAGCGCGGGATGAGGATGAGCCCCAGGCCCACGTTGAGGAGCGCACAGGCCAGGTTATTGAGGAGCATGAGCTGGGCGCGCCCGCTCACCATGAGCACCCACTGGGTCAGACCGAAGCTGGCGTTGAGAAGCTGGCTGAGCGCCAGGATCACCATGGCCGCGGCCCCGGCGCGAAACTGCGGCCCGTACAGGACGAGCAGATCGCGGCGCAGGACGATCATGATTGCGGCCACCGGCGCGGCGACCGAGGTCACCCAACGGGTCATGAGCCGCAGGTTGTCGCGCAAACGCAGCCGCTCATCCAATTGCACCGTCTCCGAGAGGACGGAGGCGGCCACGCTGTCGAAGGCCCAGCGAATCCCCGCGATCGAGCGCCCCAGAAACTGAGCCGCGGCGTAGATACCCGCCTCCGTAGGTCCCGCAAAGGCGGTCAGCATGAGGACATCGGCCCTCTGCAGAACGGCGTTGAGCAACTCGCCCGTGCCCACGGGCAAGGCGAACCGGGCAAAGCGCGGCAACCAAGGCGCACGCAAGGCCCGCACGAGTGAGCCGGGTCCGAACACACGCCGGGTTGCCCAGATGGCCATGACCAAGGCGCAGGACTCGGCCAGCGTATGCGCCACGGCCAGACCGCCCAATTGCCGATCCCACCTCGCCGCCGCGAAGGCGGCCAGCAGAAGGAGGCCCGGCTCGCCCACCCCGCGCACCAACAGATTGGGCCAGGTCACCTTGGCCCCCAGGTTGGCTTGAACCAAGACGTAGATCAGCGCGGTCAACAGCACGGCGGGCGACATGTACGTCAGCGATGTGGCCAAGGCGGGCGTACCCAACACACGCGCCGCCCAAGGCGCCCCGAAGAGCAGGGTCAGCGCGAGCCCGCCCGCCACCAGCAAGCACAGGCGCAGGCCCGTGCCGATGGCGCGCAGGACCGCCGACTCATTGTGGCGAGCGCGAAAGGCGGCCACGTAGCGCAACATGGCCTTGTCCGCCCCGCCCGTTCCCCCGCGCAGCAAGACCTCCACCAGGGCCACGCTGCCCTGATACGCCCCGAACACGGCCGGCCCGAAGAGACGCGCCACCACGACCTGAGCCAGTGGCAGGGTCGCCTGGCCCAGGACGGTGAGCACCTGCATGCCGCCGCTGCGGGCAGCGTGCAGTGTATCGGACGCCCGCACCTGGGCAATAGACCGGCGCTTGCTGTTCTCCTCAGTCACGCCGTTCCGCTTCCCGCAGCCGGCGCCGTGGCCTCCGCTCTGGCCAGCGTGGGGCGTGCGCTCGCCGGCAACCGCACCGCCACGCACGCGGCTCGTGCACGCCTTGCACGCGGAGATCAGGGCAGATCCATGCAATCCGTGCTCGCTTCGCCCTCCCACGTGCCACAACGACCACCAATGCCAGCCGCGTGCCACGCAAGGACACCCTGCGGTGCGCGGGGAGCCTGTTGCGCATAGGCGGACCGAGCGTGGCGGAGCACGGCCGGGCCGGAGGCGAGGCGCGGGGAGGACGAATACTCGACGTATTCAACCGGCCCCGCCGGCCACGCCCGAAGCTTGAGCGCAACAGGCTCGTAGCCCGGAGAAGACAACAGGGGCAGAGCCGGTGAGCACCGACCCTGCCCCCGCGTGTGACCTCGTCGAGGCTACTGACGAACGTAGGTGTGGACCTCCTGGAGGCCGGTCTGGTTCACGATGATGTACAGCGTGTCCCCGTCCACCGTGTAGCCCGCCGTGCTCGAGGATGCGGAGGGGCACGTGATGGCGAAGGTCAGCGAGGTTCCACTCACGCTCCACGTACCGCTGAGCCGGTCCTGGGCGGTGGCCGTTCCATCCTCTATCTTGTCACCCACGTACTCCAGAGCGCCGTCCGCGCTGAGCTTGACCGCGATCTTGCGCTGGTACGGGTCCACCGAGCCCGGCGGGTAGACAGCGTAGTTGGTCAGGACGTAGACACCAGCGGCCAGGGTGCCGCCCGCGGCGATGCGCATGGTCCCGGTGCCAGCCGTCTCGGGAACGAAGGTCCCCGAGTTGGTCAGGTTCGTGCAGGCCGAGGCCGTGCTGGTCGTGGTGGCCGTGCCGGTGCCCATTGTCTGCGTGGTGGTCCACGTACCCGTTCCGGTCGACGAGGTGCCGGTGGCCGTGGCAGTGGCCGAGGTGGCCGTGTTGGTCCCCGTGGCCGTGGTCTGCGTGGCCGTGGCCGACCCCGTGCTGGTGGCCGAGGTGCCCGTGGCCGTGTTCGTGGCCGTGGGGACCGCGAGGCGCGCGGTTGCCGTCTCCGTCTTGGTCACGGTCCGGGTGGCCGTGCTGCCGCTGCGGGTCGCCGTCTCCGTCCTGGTCAGGGTCTCGGTGGCCGTGCTGCCGGTCTGGGTGGCCGTCTCCGTCTTGGTGGCGGTCACCGTATTCGTGCTGCCACTTTGGGTGCCCGTCGCCGTCTCGGTCACCGTCACGGTGCTCGTGCTGCCCATTTGGGTCGCCGTATTCGTCTGGGTCACAGTGACGGCGTCGGTGCTGCCACTCTGGCTAGCCGTCGCCGTCTCGGTCACCGTCACGGTGCCCGTGCTGGCGGCCTGAGTCGCCGTCCCGGTTCGCGTCACGGTCGTGGTGCTCGTGCTGCCCATCTGGGTCACGGTCCCGGTTACGGTTCTGGTCACGGTGCTCGTTCCAGCGGTACGGGTCACCGTCGCCGTCGCCGTTCTGGTCACGGTGGCCGTGCTCGTGTTGCCGAACCCGGTCGCGGTGGCCATCGCCGTCCTGCTCACGGTCATGGTCGCCGTAGCGGCGCTCTGGGTTGCGGTCTGCGAGGAGGTTTCGGTGCCGCCCGTCTGGGTCGTGGTAACCGTCACCGTACCGCCCGTCTGGCTGGCCGTGGCCGAAACGGTCGCGGCCTGCGTCTGGCTCGACGAAGCCGTCATGCTCCCCGTGCCCGTGCTCGAAGCGCTGCCCGTCTGCGAGTTGGTCGACGAGCCCGTGCTCGACTTGGCGGACGTGCTCACCGGCGCATCCGCGCGCGCATCGGTCCCGCCATCAGCCTGCGCAGAATCGTCGCTGTCGCTACCACATCCGGCTGCCAGCGCCCCCGCCAACAGGAAAGAGAACACGAGCTTCTTCATTGGAACCCTCCGCGGCGCACATTGACGCAGTTCGGCCAGGCGTGCAGCAAAGCAAGCGAGACCATGCCGGCCCCCAGGTGCAGGCCCGCCAAGCGGCCTTGGCCCGCCCCCGTGCCGTCGGTCCCCGGGATGCGCGGCGGGCAGCGTGAACAGGCTCTCGCCTTCGCTCATCCCGCAGCGTAGAAGGCCCGCCATGGCCGCCGTCGCACACCCGCCCCTCGAGCTGCGCGGCGTGGTCTTCGATCCGCCGCTCTTCAGCGCGCCCATGGCCGGGATCACCCACAGCGCGTTCCGCCGTCTGTTGTCCGACTTCGGCGGCTACGGCGCGCTTTACACGGAAATGCTGGCGGGCAAGTACATCCTGCACGAGGACGAGGCCCAGTCGCCTTGGCTGAAGCGCCGGCCAGCCGAGGGTCGATTGGTCTACCAGTTGCTCCTGTCCAGCCACGATCGCCTGCCCGAGATCGCCGCGCGCCTGCAACGCCTGCACCCCGACGCCGTTGACCTCAACTTGGCGTGCAATGCCCTGCCGGTGCGCAAGCAGGGCGGTGGCTCCGACCTCTTCCGCGACATGAAGCGCATGCGGGCCATCCTGCATGGTCTGCGTACCCACTTCGCGGGCCCCCTCTTGGTCAAAATCCGCCTGGGCGACGAAACCGAGGGGTGGCCGGAGCGACTTCACGAACGCCTGCGTCTGTTCGAGGACGAAGGCGTGGATGCGGTGGTGCTGCACGCGCGCTATCGGGCCGAAAAGCTGGGCCGCCCCGCCCGCCCCTGGCTGTACCCGGCCGTGGCCGCGAAGACACGCCTGCCGATCATCGCCAACGGCGACATTCACAGCCCCACCTTCATGGACGAGCACGCCGAGTCCTTGAGTGCCGTGCGCGGATTGATGGTGGGCCGCATGCTCGTGGCCTGCCCCTGGCTCTTCGGCCGCTGGCGCGATCCCGACCTCGGCATCGATCACGCGGCCATCTGGAACCGCTACTGTGATTACCTGCTCGAGGACTTCTCCCTCGACGGGGCGCTCAAGCGGCTCAAGATCTTCACGCCGTACTTCGCACGCAACTTCTTCTTCGGCCACAACCTCTTCACCGCCGTGCAGATCGCCCCCGACTTCGCCGCCGCCCGCGCTCGCGCCCAGGCCTTCTTCGCCCGATCTCCGCGCTTGGCCGCCGTCGACTTGGCGGGGCTGTAGCGCACCTGACAAGGGTGAAGGCTCATCTCCCGCAAACCCGTTGGAGTGCTCGGCAGCGGCAGGGAAGAACCCCTTTCTACGATCCCGCGGACCCGGTCGCAAACATACCCCTGGACAACAAACCCTCAGGCAGGTGTCAATTGCGACACAAGCCTGTCCCGAGGAGGTCAAAGGTGTATTCGCATCTCCAAGACATCAACAAGCGTCCCGCCTGCTTTGGGTCTTACACTGCAGCCGAGCTTTGGACCGATCAGCATACGTCGTCCAGAATGCTTGAGTTTCACCTGAACGGTGAAATCGACGTGTCTTCGAGGAAGACGGATTTCATCGATCGTTCCGTAGCCTGGATGACCTCCCGGTTCGACCTTGGTGAAGGCAAAACGGTTGCGGATTTCGGCTGTGGTCCCGGCCTGTACACGACCCGTTTGGCAGCCTCGGGGGCCTCGGTCACCGGCATCGACTTCTCTCGCCGCTCGATTGAGTATGCGAAGGAGCTCTCGCTCCGTCGCGGTTTGTCCATCGATTACGTCAACGCCAATTATCTGGATTTTGAGTCGGACAGGCGTTTCGACCTGATCACCATAATCATGTGCGACTACTGCGCGCTCAGTCCTGCGCAGAGGCAAACCATGCTCGACAAATTCCGAAGGTGTCTCCTTCCGGGCGGGGCCCTGTTGCTGGACGTCTATTCGCTGAACGCCCTCGCAGCCCGACAGGAGGGTGCGAGCTATGCGTTCCGCCTTCAGGATGGATTCTGGAGCGCCGGGCCATACTTCGGCTTCCAAAACACATTCAAGTACCAGCGGGAACGCGTGGTGCTGGACAAGTACACCATCATCGAACCAACCCGCACGCGGGTGATATTCAACTGGCTCCAGTACTTCGATCGCGAAGCCCTCAAATCAGAGGTGGAGGGTCAGGGCCTGCATGTCGAAGAGTTCCTTGGCAGCGTGGCTGGTGACGAGTTCAACCCAGCATCAGCCGAGTTCGCCGCTCTCATCAGAAAGCCACGTGCTTCGGCGCATGGAACCCTGTGAAGAAGGCCGGAGCCGAGATGGATGTCTGGCGCGCAGATTCTAGGCTTGCCTAGGCCTAGGCACCATCCTCCGACCCGCCGAGCAGGCTCCTGACGGGTTGGGCCGAGCTTTCGACGAACGGGGTTCCGTGTAAAGATGCAGAGCATCCACATACGAAGAACGTGGCCACCCGCTTCGTGGGCGCGCGTATCTCCGAGGAGCTTCCGACAATGAAACTGACCATGCGGCTCGTAAACGAGGACGCGCAGGACCTCCCTGCGTATGACAACGAGATCGAAACCACGGAGATGGGTGCCTGCGTTTCCGTCATCGTGGCGTGGGACAAGCAACTCGGCAGGTACCGCCAGATGCGCGGTTTTCACGGAAGCGGAGGGATCGAGAACGTCAATGCCGTGAGCCTCTGCGCGGGGGTACCCGATCATCAGGACACGCAGGTGTTCGTGATCTCTGGATCCGACAATCTCACCCAGTACGCCCGAGCGAAGCTCAACGAGTGGTACCGGGTCAATATCCGCAACCGCATCCCGCGAGCGCACGTGCGTTTTCATCACGAGGTCAACAACGCAAAGGTTAACCGCGACGGTGACGTCACTATCCTCGGCGTGCGGGGGCATTGAACCTAAGCCGCACCCTCGCTCATCCTCGAAAGGTCGTGCGCAACTGCGCGTAGTCGCACGCGCGCACCGTCGTCCCGATCGATTTGCACCCATTTGAACCTGGGAACCGGGTTCCGGCAGAGCCGATGGTCGTCCCAGGCTGGAGGGTCCAACCTGGGAGACGGCGTTGTTGTCTTCGCGCTAGCGGCGATCGTTGTTGCGGGACTTCCGGCGACGGGCCACCAGCATACCCAAGGCGCCCAGCAGGAGGCCGGGGACGAGCAGGCGGTCGCGCGAGGTCGAAGCCATGGTGAAGCTACAGCCAGAAGAGCCTTGGTCTGTCGCGCCCGGAGTCTGGCTGCCGCCGCTACCGCTGCTCCCACCAGCGCCGGGAGTTCCGCCCGTCGACCCGCCCGTCTTGCCACCCGCGCCGCCGGCGGTGGCGCCTCCTGTGATGGACGTTCCGCCCGTCCCGCTGCCGCCCGCACCGCCGGGCGGGGCCTCGCTGCCCCCGGTCTTGCCGCCCTTGCTGGCGGTGCCCCCCGTCGCGGAACCGCCTCCGCCACCCGAGGCAGACGTGCCACCCGTCACGACGCCGCCAGAAGCGCCCCCCGTGGCAGTCCCGCCCGTGGC
>JAEXQJ010000080.1 GCA_023438785.1 Pseudomonadota bacterium | reverse complement strand
GTCATCTACCGGCAGTTCTCGGTGACGGTCATCGCGGCCATGCTCCTTTCGGTGGTGGTGGCCCTGGTCCTGACACCCGTGCTTTGTGCGACCCTCCTGCGGCCGGTGGCCAAGGGGCACGAGGCGGCAGAGAGCGGGATCCGCATTCTGCGGCCCTTGTTTCGGCTCTTCGATCGTGGCTTCTATGGTGTGCGCGGTCTCTACCTCGGTGCCGTGACCCGCATCTTGGGCAGAAAGAAGCGTTATCTGGCGAGCTTCTTGGTGATCGTCGGCGTCATGGGCTTCCTGTACATGCGGATGCCGACGGGTTACCTGCCCGACGAGGATCAGGGAACCATCATCGCCATGATTCAGTTGCCGGTGGGCTCGACGATCGAACAGACCTTGGAGACCGTGAAGACCGTCGAGAATCACTTCCTCATCGACCAGAAGGAAGCCGTGGTGGGCGTCATGGGCGGCGCTGGCATGGGCTTCGCTGGCCGAGGACAGAACCAGGGCATGATCTACGTCAAGCTTCGCGATTGGGACCTGCGCAACAAGCCGGGGCTGCGGGCCAAGGATGTGGCGAACAAGGCCATGGCCGCCCTCGGGGGTATGCGTGGTGCCGTCTTTTTCGCTTTTCCGCCCCCGGCCGTCACCGAGCTCGGCAACGCGACCGGGTTCGATTTCATGCTGCAGGACCGCGGAGACATCGGGCACTTGGCCCTGACCGGTGCGCAGAACCAGCTTCTGGGAATGGCGGCGAAGAATCCGTTCCTCGCCCGCGTGCGGCCCAACGGCATGGCCGACCAAGCCCAGTACAAGATCGACATCGACTGGGAGAAGACCGGTTCACTCGGCGTTCGTCTCGCGTCGGTGCAGAGCTACCTCGCGGCGGCCTACGGCAGTCAATACGTCGGGAACTTCGTCCAGGGCGGGCGAGTCAAGCATGTCTACACGCAGGCGGATGCGGCGTTCCGCATGCTGCCCGAAGACATGAATCGCCTCCATGTCCGCAACAACAAGGGCGAGATCGTTCCTCTCTCGGCGCTTGCCTCGGGACGCTGGGTTTACGGCTCCCCGCGGCTGGAACGCTATAACGGCTTCCCGGCCCTGAACATCCAGGGCGAGCCATCGCCGGGGCACAGCTCGGGCGAGGCCATGAACGCGATGGAAGCCATCGCCAAGCAGTTGCCTCAGGGCGTGGGCTACGAGTGGACCAATCTCTCCTACCAGCAGCGCATGTCCGAGTCGCAGGCGGGATTGCTCTACGCGTTCTCGATTCTGGTGATTTTCCTCGTCCTCGCGGCGCTCTACGAGAGCTGGACTGTTCCCATCACCGTGCTCATGGCTTTGCCCCTCGGCATCATCGGCGGCGTCGCCGCGTCCACCCTGCGCGGAATGCCCAACGACGTCTACTTTCAGATCGGCCTGCTCACCGTGCTGGGCCTGACAACCAAGAACGCCATCCTCATCGTTCAGTTCGCCAAGACCCACATGGAAGAGCAAGGCATGGGCCTCATCGAGGCCACCGTGGAGGCGGCGAAGCTCCGCTTGCGTCCCATCCTCATGACGTCCATCGCCTTCGGATTCGGCGTCCTTCCCCTGGCCCTGGCCAGCGGCGCCGGTGCCGGTGCTCAAATGGCCATCGGCACGAGTGTGCTCGGCGGCATGATCACGGCCACCTTCTTGGCCATCCTCTTCATCCCGCTGTTCTACGTGCTCGTGGTCAAGGTCTTCGGGAAGAAGGGACAGCGGAAGGTCGAGCCGGCCTCGATGCTGCCGGCCCCCAAGCTTGTCGCGAAGGAGTAGTGCGATGGCGCGATCGATCGTACCCCTGTCACTGCTTCTGGTCTTCGGTGGATGCAACTTCACCCCGAAGTACACGCGGCCGGCCGCTCCCATCCCGCAGGCCTGGTCGGGCGGGAATGGCGCCCAGGGCGGCCCTCGGGCAGGGGATCTTCATTGGCAGCAGTACTTCACCAACTCCGGCATGCAGTCGGTCATCTCGCTGGCGCTGGCGCACAACCGAGACCTGCGCATCGCTGGCCTGAACGTCGAGAAAGTACAAGCCGCGTACAGCATCCAGCGCGCCGGACTCTTCCCCACCCTCGGCGTGGCGGCGAGTGGCGAACGCTATCGGCTGCCCAGCCGGATGCAGGGCGGCCCCAAGACCGTCGAGACAGACGTGGTCAGCTTTGGCGTGCTGTCGTGGGAGTTGGACTTCTTCGGCCGCATCAGAAGCCTCAAGGAGCAGGCTTTGAATCAGTTCCTGGCCACGGAACAGGCAAAGGTGTCGGCGGAGATCTCCCTGGTGGCCACGGTGGCTCTGCAGTACCTCACCTACGCGGCGGATCGTCAGAACTTGAAGCTGGCGCAGTCGACCTTCGAGACGCAGAAGTCCTACGCCGAGCTGATCAACAAGAGCTATGAGCTGGGTATCGCCTCCGAGTTGGCCCTGCGACAAGCACAGAGCCAAGTGGAGTCGGCGCGTGCCGACGTCGCTCGCTTCGAGGGGCTGGTCGCGATGGACGAAAACGCGCTCAACCTGCTGGTGGGGACGCCTGTGCCCGCCGACCTCCTCCCGAAGGACTTGGACTCCGTGGGCGAGCTCGCGGACCTCTCGGCTGCGCTGCCGTCTGAGGTGCTGCTTGGCCGCCCCGACATCCTCGCCGCCGAGTACCAGCTCAAGGCCGCCAACGCCAACATCGGTGCGGCACGCGCTGCCTTCTTCCCCAAGATCAGCCTGACCGGCGGTGTGGGCACCATGAGCCCCGAGCTGTCCACCTTGTTCGCGTCCGGAACCGGCACGTGGTCATTCTCGCCCCAGATCTCCGTGCCTATCTTCGCCGGCGGGGCGCTTCGAGCGGGCCTGAAGGTGTCGAAGGTCAGTCACGAGATCGCCGTCGTCCAATACGAGCAGGCCATCCAGTCCGCCTTCAGGGAGGTGAGCGACGGGCTGGTCCGCCGAGCCGCGCTGACCTCTCAGCTAGAGGCGCAGCACGGTCTTTTGGACGCGCTCAGCGCCGCGTATCGGCTTTCGGAGGTGCGCTACCAGCAGGGGCTCGACGCCTACCTCAGTGTGCTGGTAGCCCAGCAGTCCCTCTACGGCGCTCAACAGGGCATGGTCGCGACCCGTCTGGCCCGACAATCGAATCAGATCACGCTCTATAAGGCGCTCGGCGGGCGGTTGTAGGGCTCTGCTCTCGCTCCTCGCGAGATCTGGACCGCGCCTTCGAGCTGAATCGTCGGTCGGAGGATGCAAGGGTGTCTCCGCGCCGCGCGCGGCCAAAGATGCTGCAGTCTTCCTGACCGGCTGATTGACCCGCATGGTCGCCCCGTTCCCGGGGCGGGCGGGCCGCTTGGCTGGTCGGGTGCGTTTGTCGGATTCCTGTCTCGGCGTTGGTCCCCTGATTGCAGAGTCGGGGCTCCATGCCACCGTACGCCGAGGGACCTTCCGTTGCCGGCCTCGCGCCGCTTGAGTTTCCGGGACATCTGCAGCCGCGGCAGGCGCCTGCCGTCGAGCTGAGCACGGCGGCCATGCAGCGCTTCTCCTGCACGGCCGGCGCCTGTGAAGACACGTGTTGCCGCGGCCTCGGCATCGCCATGGAACACGAGGATGCCAGGCGGATTCGCGCGGCCGGCGCCAGGAACACCGTGCGTTTGGTGGTCCTCGATGCCGTACGCGTGGAGAACGGGGTTCAACACATCCTGCGGCTCGACGAGAGCGGGGCCTGCCCCGCGCTCCAGATCGACGGCCGCTGCGGTGTGCACGCCAGCCAAGGGCAGGGGGCTCTGGCCACGGCGTGCGCCGTGTTTCCGCGTACCGCGCTGGCGGTGCGCAGCCTCGATACCGCGGACGACCGGATCGAGGTCACGGGATCGCTCGCCTGCCCGGAACTCTCGCGTCTGACGCTGCTTTCCCCCGACGGGCCGACGCAGAGCCTAAGCCCGGCGTCACTGCTTCCGCGGCCCTACGTGGGCAAGGCCGTGCGCGGCGACGAGAGCGATCCCTACGGCGCTCCATTTCTGCGCGTGCGTGGCGTTCTCGTCGACCTGTTGGGCCGCACCGGGTTCCCGCTCGCGTCTCGCCTGGTGTTCGCGGCCCATTTGGCGGCCCAGGTCGAGGACTTCTTCTTCCAGGGCACCCCTGCCTTCGACGGCGCTGCCCAGCGCTTCGCGCGCCAGAGACTTGACGCCGAATTGGGCGCCGCCACGGATCCGACTCTGCTGCAGAGGCTCCACGACGATCTCGCGGCGCTGGGCCAGGGTGCAGGCGAGGGGGCCTTCGCGACCACCGCCTCCATGCTCAACGAGCGTGGGCGTCTGCCCCACGCCACGCGCTTCACGGATCTGGTGCAGGGCTGCCTCCGCTCCCTGCAGGCGGAGGCGATCGACCAGGCGGCCACGCCGAGTCGCCTCTTCGAGGTCTACGTGCGCCGCAGGGACCTCATCGCCCGGCGCGTCCCCGGGCTCGTCGACGATATCCTGGGCCGCTACGCGGTCCACTACCTGCTGCGCCACCCGTACACCGACGCGCCTTCGCTCCTCGTCTATCTCGGCCGGCTGGCCTTGGCTCTGGGGGCCGTGCGTCTGCTGCTGGTTGGCTCGCCTGCGGTCAAGGCTCGTCTGGACGGCGCGCCCGATCCTCGGCTCGACGCCGAGATGCTCTCCAGCACGACGGCGGAAGTCGTGCAGCGCCTGACCAAGGCCATCACCCACCACGTCGAGTTCCTGGCCGCCATTCATCGCGCCAACGAGACAAGCGGCGTGAGGTTCGGAACCCTGGTCGTGTTCGCGAAATTCCTGTAGCGGCGGGCCTCGTCCTTGGACAAGGCCACCCGCGCGGCCTATCGTGCCCCGCCGTGCGTATCGACTGGAAAGCGGTCGTGAAGTCCGGCGTCGCCGGCATGAGACGTAACGTGCTGCCGGGGCTTGCCCTGCAGGCGTTCGCGCTCGCGCTGGTGCTGCTCTACTACTTGGCGCCCGGGACACGCCCGGCCTTCGACGCGGTGGCTGGTTGGAAGACGCGCTACGGGCTTGGCTACTCCGCGCTGGCCACCGCCATCTTCGGGGGCGCCATTCCCTTTCTCTACTTGCTCGCGTCGGGGCACGTGAGTCCGGAACGCCGGAGGATCGAGTTCTTGCTGGGCATACTCTTCTGGGCCTACCGGGGCGTCGAGGTCGACCTGTTCTATAGACTGCAGGCCTTCGTGTTCGGCGAGCAGGCCTCATTGTCCGTGGTGCTGCCCAAGGTCCTGGTGGACCAGTTCATCTACAGTGTCTTCATCGCGGCTCCGGGCCAGGTCGTGTTCTTTCTGTGGAAGGAGCGTGGCCTCTCCTTTCGAGCCATCAAGCCCGACCTAAACCTGAGCTGTCTGGCCGGCCCGGTGGCCACGGTTGCCGTGTCGCAGTGGATGGTCTGGATTCCCGCCGTGTCGATCATCTATTCCCTGCCGTCGGCTCTGCAGATTCCGCTGTTCAACCTGGTCCTGTGCTTCTGGGTTCTCCTTCTGACCTTCGTCAGCCAGCGTTCGCCGGCTTCGGTGCGCGAGGGTGGGGCTCAGCGGGCGGCGTGCCCCTCACCGCTACAGGAGTGAGGCGCGTCCTCAGGCCGAGGTGCTTCGTCGCCGCGAATGGGACATCGGTCCCTACCGCGATCAGCCGGCCCGCATCGAGATCGAGGATGCGGCCATCGGAGCCTGGGCCACATCCTGGTGGATGAGAGCGCGCACCTGAGAGGACCGCGCCTGGCCGGGGCCAAGCTCTAGAGCGGCCGCTGCTCTGCAGTCCAGCAGCGACCAGGTCACGCAAGCCCGGAGAGCGTCAGCAACCTCGTCAGTAAGCGTTCGCTGTTTCGAAGCGCAGCGGCCCTGACCAAGCGCGCGCCCCGGCGCTCGATGCGCTTGCCTCGCCGATTGCGGTCGCGTTCTGGCTCGTTCGGCGTGCCGACATTTCGCGATCCTGATCAGCGGCGTTTCCTCGCGGTTAACTTTGCTTGCTCGCGGTCAAGTTGCGTTGACGGGTGAGGGCGCGCGCGGATGATGAGGCCATGAGCAGCTTCGAACGGACAACACGTTCCGCGCGCCGGAGCGACGGCGTCCTCGCGGCGGCGATCTCGGCGGGGTTGCACACGCTGCTGCTCGGTGTGGCGGCCTTCGCTGATGGTCCGCAGACACGCCCTGAACAGGTGGGCCCCGTGGTCATCGAGGTCCGTTCAGACGTCGGAATGGGCGAGCTTGAACCGCGACGCCGCGAATCCGGCGCGACTGTCTCGGCCACCGCTGCGTCCGCGGCGCCCAGGCGCAGACATCCCAGGACGCGACGGCTCTCGGCGCCGACCCTGCCCCCCGCTGTTCAGTCTTCCGGCCCGGAACCGACGAGTCCGGCCCCGGCAACTCCCGACTCCCTCGGAACGGGCGAGCAGGCGGCCGTGTCTGGTGTCGCTTCGGGCACGGCGATCCCTGCTCCGCACACCGGCGAGGGCGGCGTGGGGACCGCGGCGTTGCCAAGCCCTCCGGGCGTCGAGCGGCAGGCGGCGCGTCCCATCGCTAGTCCGCGTCCGGTCTATCCCCGCCAGGCGCGCCTGGCGGGTTGGGAGGGGACGGTCGTGGTTCGCATGCTGATCGACGTGGAGGGCAGGCCCGCGGAGATCAGCGTGATCGCCAGTAGCGGCCACAAGTTGCTGGATGACTCGGCCGTGGATGCTGCCAAGAGGTGGCGCTTCGTCCCGGCATCGGAGGGTGGACGGCCGACCGCCATGGTGCACGAGGTGCGGATTCGCTTCCGCCTGGACGAGGCAATCGGATGAAAGGGCCCCAGAACGAGAGGAACGACCATGTGTAGCAGCCTCGATCCGAAGTGTTCGCCGCGTCTCCCTCGCACGGGGCCGGCGCCCAAGCATCTGGACATGTTGGCCTACGTCGCGTGCCCGCTGAAGCAAACCTTTCGCGAGCATTTCGATGCGCTGGCCGTCCAGCATGGAAAGGCAACGGGCCGTCCCCTGCAGATCCACATCCCCATGGGGTGTCGCGACGAGGCCGAGGACGAGTACAAGGACATCGCCAACGTGGCTGACATCGCCGAGCTGCCCGAGGTGGTGGCCTCGGTGGGCTTCGGCGATTTCATGACTCTCGATTTCGGCAGCCGCTTCGTCAGCAAGGGCTGCTTCCGCAGCATCTGGCCGGGACCTGTGCATCCGGCCTTCGCCAGCGCGGGCCTGGTGGACCCGGAAGGCTGGTTCACGCCCTACTCGGTGTGGGCGCACGTCATCCTGGTCGACCTGGCCAAGCTGCGGGATCGGCCGGTGCCGCGTCGATGGCGCGACCTGCTCGAGCCCTGTTACGAGGATCAGATCGTGTCGGATGGCGCTCACGATCAGCAGTTCGCGCCGGTGCCGCTGCTCCATTTCTACAAGGAATTCGGCGAGGCAGGCCTGGCTCGGCTGGCCAAGAACATCCGCGAGACGTGGCATCCAGCGCAGATGGTGAAGGTGGCCGGGTCTGCAGAAAGCAAGGGCGCGGCCATCTACATCGTCCCGTGGTCGTTCGCTTGCGCGCGGCAGTGGCCCAAGAACGTGCGCGTGGTGTGGCCCGAGGACGGCGCCATTTCCAGTCCGCTCTATGCCCTGGTCAAGGACAAGCCCGACCCGGCCGCGTGCGTGATTGGCGACGCGCTGGTGGGCGAGGCGCTGGGGCAGCGGTGCGCGCAGGCCGGATTTCCTTCGCTGAACCCCGCGGTGAACAACCTGCTGCCCGAGGGTGCGTCGTTCACCTGGTTGGGCTGGGACTACGTCCGGCGAACGAACGTGCGCGCTCTCATCAAGCTAACCTCGGACCTGGCCGACCACGCCTGGGCCAGCAAAGTGGCGTGATGTCATGCCCAAGCTGGTGACCATCTCCGGACCGCCGTCGTCGGGCAAGACCTCGGTGATCCTGAAGACCATCGCCGCGCTACGGTCCTCCGGAATCGAGGTGGGCGTGGTGAAGTTCGACTGCTTGTCCACCGCCGACGGGCAACTCTACGAGCGGGCGGATGTGCCTGTGGTGGTGGGATTGTCCGGCAGCCTCTGTCCCGACCACTTCTTCGCCAGCAACGTGGAGGAATGCCTGCAGTGGGCAGATAGGCTCGGCTTGCGTTTCGTGTTCGTGGAGAGCGCGGGGCTCTGCGCGCGCTGTTCCCCGCACATCAGGGACGTCCTCGCGGTGTGCGTGATTGACTGTCTGGCCGGCGTGGGCACACCCAAGAAGATCGGCCCGATGCTCAAGTTGGCCGACGTCGTGGTGCTGACCAAGGGCGACATCGTGTCGCAGGCGGAACGCGAGGTGATGGCGTTCCGGACCAAGCAAGCCAATCCCCGCGGCGCCGTCATCACGGTCAACGGGATCACCGGGCAGGGTGCGCAGGATCTGGCCGAGCAGGTGCAGGAGCGCGCGACCGAGACGCCCAGCGTGCGTGGCGGCCGGCTGCGCTTCTCCATGCCCACCGCGCTGTGCTCGTACTGCCTGGGGGAAACCAAGCTGGGCGACGATTACCAGCGGGGTTACGTGAAGAAGATGAGTTGGGGTGATGCGGGAGGGATTCGCCGTGAGTGAGGCGGCGATGGCCTGGGCCAGGGTCCCCATCTGCGAGCTCGTGGCGGCGCATCCGACCGTGGCGGCGTTCTTCTGCCAACTTGGCATCGAGGATTTCGAACGACATGCGAGCCTCGACGCGATCCTGCGCGACTACCCCGACAGTCACTTCGAGTCCTTCGGGGTGGAGCGCGCCTCGGTCCGCGAGCAGTTCGTGGCCTTCGTGGAACGGATGGAGGGGCTGAAGCAGAATGCCCTGAAGCTGCGATCCCTGAGCATCCTCGGTGGGCACGACAAGTCGGGCCGGGTGGAGGAGGCGCGGCTGGACCTGGTCCCGGGCGAGATCGTGTGCATCGTGGGACCCACGGGCGCGGGCAAGAGCCGGTTGCTGGCCGATATCGAGTGCCTGGCGCAGGCCGACACGCCCACGGGCCGGCGGATTCTGATCAATGGCGAGATCCCGGCGCGGGAGGCACGCCACTGCTCGGAGCACAAGCTGGTGGCCCAGCTCTCGCAGAACATGAACTTCGTGCTCGACCTGTCGGTGGGCGAGTTCGTGGCCCTGCACGCGGAGAGCCGCATGCTGCCCGACCCCGAGGAGAGCGCACGGTTGGTGGTGTCCTGTGCCAACGAGCTGGCCGGCGAGACATTCAGCGCGACAACCTCGGTGACCCAGTTGAGCGGCGGCCAATCACGCGCGCTCATGATCGCCGACACGGCTTTGCTCAGCCCGCTGCCCATCGTGCTCATCGACGAGATCGAGAATGCCGGGGTGGATCGCAAGAAGGCCCTGTCATTGCTGGTCAAGGGCGAAAAGATCGTGCTGATGTCCACGCACGATCCCCTGTTGGCCCTGATGGGCCGGCGGCGGGTGGTGATCGCCAACGGCGGCATCAAGCGGGTACGGGAGCCCAGTGAAGAGGAACGCGCCAACCTGCGGCGCCTGGAACGATGGGACAGCGAGGTGGTGCGCCTGCGGGACGTCTTGCGCCGAGGCGGGACGATCGATGGAGAGGTCTGGGAACGCTTTCAGAAAACCGCGCTTTGAAGCACGTGCAGAAAGGAAGTGGAGCTATGCCTGCGAGTATCTGGCCGTTACGAGGCATCTGGAAGATGGCAGCCGTGGCAGCGATTGTGGGTGGCGGCGCGGGACGGGCGTGGGCGGCGGATGGCGTCTTCTCGCTGGGAGAGATCGAGGTGGTGGACAAGGCGGAGAAGGACAAGAACACGAGCAACGACCGCGTCGCGGAGGAGGACATGCGTGAGCGGGGCCGGAACACGGTGAGCGAGGCCGCCGCGCTGTCGCCCGGCGTGACGCTCTCGACCACCGGCCCGCGCAACGAGGGGACCCTGTACGTGCGCGGCCTCGACATCAAGCACGCCCCGCTGTTCCTGGACGGCATTCCCATCTACGTGCCCTACGACGGCTATCCCGACCTGAACCGGTTCATGACCTTCGATCTGTCGCAGGTGGTGGTGTCGAAGGGGTTCACGTCGGTGCTGTACGGGCCCAACACCATGGGCGGTGCCATCAACATGGTCACGCGGCGACCGGAGGGCCCTCTGGAAGGCAACGTGAGCGCCGGCTACGGGCTCAACAACGAAGTGCGCACCTACGCCAACCTGGGCTCCAATCAGGGGGCCTGGTACGTGCAAGGCGGCGCGGCTTACCTGCAACGCGACGACTTTCGTCTGTCCAGCGACTTCGCTCCTACCACGGCCGAGGACGGGGGCCGACGGGACAACTCTGAGCACCACGACGTCCGCGCCACCCTCAAACTGGGCTACACGCCGAATGCCGAGGACGAGTACACGGTGGGCGGCGTCTACCAACACGGCAAGAAGGGCGTGCCCCCGTACGCGGGCGCCGACGCGCGGACCATGGTCCGTTACTGGAAGTGGCCCTACTGGGACACGGCCGGCGTGTTCGTGTCGACGAAGACGGTCTTCGCGCACAAGACCTATCTCAAGACGCGGGCCTACTACGATGTCTTCCGCAACTCGCTGAACAGCTATGACGACGCGACCTATAGCACGGTGTCGCGTCCGTACGCCTTTCGGAGTCACTACGACGACTTCACCCTCGGCGCGTCGGCGGAGGCGGGCACATCGGTGCTGCCGCGGCAGCAGCTCAAGCTGGCCCTGCACTACAAGGCCGACGTGCACCGCGAGCAGAACGAGGGCAGTCCCGAGCTCGGTTACCGCGACGACATAGGCTCGGTGGCGCTGGAGGACACCATCACCATCACCGATCGGCTCTACAGCATCGTGGGCGTGAGCGAGGACGGCGTGCGCGCGGCGAAGGCGGAGAGCCTGGATGCGCAGAAAGCCGTGGTTCAATTCCCGCTCAAGAACGCGACGGCCTTCAATCCGCAGGCCGGACTTTTCTACACCCTGGGCGAGGGCACCTTCCACGCGAGCCTGGCGCGCAAGTCACGGCTGCCCTCGATCAAGGATCGCTATTCGTACCGTATGGGATCGGCGATTCCCAATCCCGAGTTGGGCGCGGAGCGCTCGACCAACTGCGAGGTGGGCTACAGCGGGCGGCCCCTGGGGCGGCTGCGCTTGAAGACCGCGGGCTTCTACAACCGCGTGTCGGATTACGTGCTGCTGGTGACCATTCCCGACCCGAGCACTCCGGGAAAGACCACTACGCAGAACCAGAACCTCGGCCGCGTCGACATCTGGGGGGCCGAGGCGGCCGCGGAGCTGAGCATCCACCGCATGCTGCAAGTGGGCGGGACCTACACCTATTTGCACGTACGCAATAAGACGACCGAAGAGCGGCTGATTGGCATCCCCGCCCACAAGGCGACCGGATTCGTGCGCTTCTCTCCCCTGGCGCAGGTTTCGCTGCTGGCGGACACGGAGTACGACTCTCGGCGCTTCAGTTCTTCGGATGGTGTGCAGGAGACGGGGCACTACTTCGTGGTGAACGCGCGCCTTCAGTACGAGGCGCTCCCCAGGCTGACGGTTGAGCTGGAGCTGCGCAATATCCTCGATCGCAGCAACGCTCTCCAAGAGGGGTATCCGGAACCTGGGCGCACCGCCTTCATGAGCGTGGGGTACCGGCTATGAACGACGGCGCCGATCTGCACGATCTCGTGAGGAGCATCGACTGGAACCAAGCGTGGCAGGCGGCGCGGGCCCGGACGGGATCGCGGTGGGATGGGCGGACGTTCTGGAATGGGCGCGCGCCTTCCCTGGCGGAGCACGCGCGCGAGACCGACTTTTCCGGCCAAGCTTTGGATCTGCTGCAGCCGGCGCCCGAGTGGACAGTGCTGGATGTGGGCTGCGGGGCGGGGACCCTGGCCGTGCCTCTCGCGGCACGGGTCAAGAGCGTGACGGCCATGGACATCTCAGATGCCATGCTGGGGCTCCTGGGACAGCGCTGCGCGGAGGAACGGGTGGGCAACGTGCGTCCCGTGCTGGCGGGATGGGAAGATGACTGGAGTGCGGCAGGCGTGGGAGTGCACGACGTGGTCCTGGCCTCCCGATCGCTCTTCGCGGGAGATCTCGCGGCGGCCATCGACAAGCTGCAGGACTTCTCCCGCAGACGCGTGGTCATCGTGTCCCTGGTGGGAGATGGCCCCTATGACCGCCAGGTCTATGAGGCCGTGGGGCGGCCGCTGTACCGCGGGCCCGACTTCGTCTACATCATCAACTATCTGGCCCAGGCCGGGATCTTCGCCAACCTCAGCTTCATCACCGAGGTCGAGGACAAGAGCTTTGCCAACCTCGACGAGGCGGTGGCGGGCACGCGTTGGATGGTGAACGAGATGACGGCCGAGGAGGAATCTCGGCTGCGCGCCCACCTGGCCGGCGGCGTGGTGGGGGGCGGCGACGGCGTGGCCATGCCCCGCCCCAAGGTCACGCGCTGGGCGGCGATCTGGTGGGAGCGATCATGAGAGCCCATGCCGCCGCTCTGGCGTTGGCGGCCCTGCTGGCCACGCCCTCGGGGGCTGGGGCGCGCGAGATCGTGGATATGCGGGGCCGCCGGGTGGAGGTGCCCGAGCGTATCAATAAGGTGTTCGCGACCTCGCCGCCCGGCACTTACCTGATCTACGCCATCGACCCGGCGTTGATGGTGGGGCTGAACTTCCCGCTGTGGAACGACGAGAAGAAGTACACGGCAAAGCATCTGCAAACGCTCCCGGTCATCGGCGG
>JAEXQJ010000271.1 GCA_023438785.1 Pseudomonadota bacterium | reverse complement strand
GCCTAGCACGGTGGCACAGGCGGCGAGCCCCAGAGAGGTGATCAGCCCCAGCACCCAGCGTCGCGCGGTCATGGTCCTCATGGCCGCTCCTCCTGCACGGTGGTGCGGCCGCCGTTGTAGACCACTTTGAGCAAACCCTCGTAGCCGCGTTTGACGTACGGATTGGCGTTGTACATGCCGGTCAGGACCACGCGCCACGCGGGACTGTAGTCATAGACCGCGTTGGCCGAGGCAAAGTACGACTGCTTGTGGCCATTGATACCCTCGTTCTCGCCATTCACCGTGCGCTTGAGCTGGTAGGCCTGCGCGTCCAGCACGGCGGTCAGGGTGGTGGTCAGACGTTGGCGGGCAAAGACGCGCCCCATGAGGTACCCCTCCGAGGCTCCGTCGAGCCGGCGCCCCTCCACGCCGAAGCGGGTCCATCCCGCATTGTTGAGGCGGAAGATGGCCTTGGCGCCCGCGTTGGACCCGGTTCCCTCTTCGTCCTTGGTCTTGGTGAGATGGATATCGCTCACCAGTTCCACGAAGCGGCAGGGCCGCAGATCGAATGAACCGCCGAGTTCGTCGCGCTGCTGTTGGGCGAAGACGCTGAAGATGGAGTACCGGGGCAGGAAGAGATCGGGGGCCGTGCGGCGGAAGTCCGCCGTCACGTCGACCATGTGGTGAGGCGTCCAGGTGACCGCGGCGTCGAGCTCGGCCCAGCGCTCGTCAGGGATGCTGAAGTTGGCGAGGCCAGCGACTACGAGAGAGCGCAGCAGGCGAAAGCGCGCGTCCGCCCCCGCGAAAAAACGGCCAATCCGGCCATCGTCCCGCAGCTGGAAGACCGACGCCCCGATCTCTCTTTCCAGGCCCTGACGCCAGAAGGCCCGGCCGCCGAACACCAAATTGCCGCGGGCATAATCGAAGCGCGGCTTGACCGGGGCCCCCGCGAAGGCCGACACCCCGAAACCGCCGGCCAGATGCGTTTGCAGATTCAGGCCGTCGAGCTGCGCGGCCGCCCCGGTGCCCGCGAAGACGAACTGGCGCCCCAAGCGCAGATGAAGGTGCCGTTTGAGGGCCGACCCCTCGATGTACGCCGTGTCCACGTCGCCCAGCAGGTGCTTGCCGTCGCGCGGTTCGTAGGCCACGGCCTCGCCCCAGGCTGACACCACGATGGCCGTGTCGGTCAGCAGCGGCGTGCTCACCTCCGAGGCGCGCAGGGACACCAGCTCCAGGAACGGCACCACGGTGTGCACGGTGCCGTCGCGGGGGTCTTGCCGTCCCTGCACGATGGTCGTCGAGCTGGCCGAGATGCGCTCGGCTTTCGCCGCTGTCGGCCAGGCGAGCAGCCCAGCCATGCCGAGGAAAGCCAACCTCGTCAGCCTACGGGACATCGATAGCTCCGTTCATGTGCTTGCCGCCCGCCAGGATCGCCCCAGCGCTGTCTGCGGTGAATCTGTGGCATCGGTGGCAGTCAGTGACCTTGGTGGGCGTGGGCGGGTGCGACCCGTCGCGTGGCGGAACACCGTGGCAGTAGGTGCAGCCCTGTGCCGCGCCACGGGTGTCGGTCCACCTCGGGCTGGTGGTCACCGAGGCCGCATCACCCAGGGTGGCCCCGTGGCAGTAGACGTTGTTGCAGGTCTTGCTTTCGGGGTCCCACGTGGGCGCGGCCTCGTTGTTCCCGCTGGCGGCCAGGCTGCTCGCGGCAAAGACCACCTGGGCCGTGGTGCGCCGGTTGCCAGCCGCATCCGTGGCGTGTGAGCCGTCCGTGCGCTGGGGGTGGCAGTCGGTGCAGGCGAGCCCGACCAGGCTGCTGCCCAAGTGCTGCGGGTGGGCCCCCGAGGTGGGCGGGGTGGCGTGGCAGGTCGAGCAGTTGCCACCCGTGCCCGTGTCGCTGAAGCCGGCGTGGCAGGTCACGCAGGAACGGACCGTGCGAACGTGCTGGCCCAGATCCGCGTCGAGCTTGGCGCCATGACACGTCCGACAGGTGGTCAAACCAGATGCAGCCAGGCGACCATGGAAGCCCGGCTGGCTCTGGTCCTGG
The DNA here is from genome assembly GCA_023438785.1 of Pseudomonadota bacterium. Taxonomy (GTDB): domain Bacteria; phylum Myxococcota_A; class Polyangia; order Fen-1088; family Fen-1088; genus Fen-1137. The sequence continues at coordinate 5,279 of JAEXQJ010000271.1, read as the reverse complement.
ATCCCGCCCTCGTGAACCCCGCCGCTCACGTAGGCGGCTTTGCAGGTCACGACCCAGTCGGAGAGATCGTTGTAGATGGCCTTGGCCACTTGCGCGTGCGCGGGAGAGGCCGTGGTCGGGTCCAGGGTCCTGAGCAGGACCGAGTTCGGATCGCCCGCCCTCAGATGGGTGAGCACGTTCTCGTAGCTGGTCACGCTGAACCCGCCTGCCGCCTCAGCCCCCGCGTGACACTTGCCGCACTTGTCTTCGAGAAGCGTGCCCACGCCGTTGCCTCGCGATACGGGCTGGCTCTGGTCGTCGAGAGCCACACCATCCACCCAGCCCACGCAGCTCGGCTCGTTCGCCAGTGGACGAGCGTCCGTACACGCGAGCCAGAATAGGGAGAGCCCGGCCGCCATGCCGAGCCGATTACGGTTGTCCATCACAGAACCTCACAGCCGGTGCCCGGCAAGTCGCTGCTGCTCTTCCTGCCCGCGGGCGGGCAGGCGCCCACTATATCCTAGTTACCCGAGAGATAAAACAGGGTCGGGTGGGTCGGATTCTTTCCACCTGCAGGGTCGGAGGCTAAGAATCGTGTGGTGCGCTTCCGCCTGGTCATGTTCGACTTCGACGGCACCTTGGCCGACACCATGCCTTGGGTACTCGGGGTATCGGACCGACTCGCGGACGAGTTTAAATTCCGCCACGTAGATCGCAGTCAAATCAACGATCTGCGCAGCCACGACGCGCGCACCCTGCTCAAGCTGCACCAGATCCCCCTGTGGAAGGTGCCCCTCATCGCGCATCGATTCCGCGAGCTGATGGCGGCCGAAATCAGCCAGATCACGCCCTTTCCGGGCATACCTGACCTCTTGCGGCGGCTGGCCAATCAAGGACGCCGGTTGGCCATCGTCACGTCCAACTCGACAGAAAACGTCCGCAGCGTGCTGGGCCCCGAGATCGGCGGGCTCATCCAACACTACGAGGGCGGCGCGTCCATCTTCGGCAAGCGCGGCAAGCTCAAGCGCGTGGTGCGGCGGAGTGGTGTGCGCCCCGAGCAAGCCATCTTCATCGGTGACGAGATCCGCGACGCCCAAGCGGCGCGCCACGCGGGACTGGCCTTCGGGGGCGTTTGCTGGGGCTACACCCACCCCGAGGCCCTGCGCATCCACGCCCCTGCCCTCATGTTCGAGACCATCGAGGACATGGCCAGCAAGCTGGGGCTCCTCTGAGATAGGGGAACCGCAGACCCGCGCCCTGGATCGACGACGGCGTCTAGCTTGCCCGCTTGAATTCGTCTGACTTGACGCCAAAGCGCTTGAGCAGGCGATGCAGGCTTTCGCGCTCGATCCCGGCCCGCTCGCTGGCCCGTGTTACGTTGCCGTCGAATTCGCGCATGAGGACCACGAGGTACTCGCGCGAGATGCGATCGCGCGCGGTTTCCATGGCCTCGCGGTAGGGCATTTTGACCAGGACCTCGGCGGGGAACATGCCGACTTGCGCGCCCTTCAGCTCGGGCGGCAAGTCGCGGATGTCGATCTCCTTGCCCGCCGCGATGGCCACGGCGCGTTCGATGGAGTTTTCCAACTCGCGCACGTTGCCGGGCCAGGCGTAGCCGGTGAGGGCGCGCATGGCCGCGTTGCTGAAGCCGCTCATCTCGCGCCGGGCGGCGCGCGCGTGTTTGCCCAGAAAATGCGCGGCCAGGAGCGGAATGTCCTCGCGTCGCTCGCGCAAGGCCGGCATGCGCAGCGGAAGAACGTGAAGGCGGTAGAAGAGGTCCTCGCGGAAGCGCCCCGCTTGCACCTCAGCCTTCAGATCGCGGTGAGTGGCGGCGATGACCCGCACGTCGATGGCCACCGGATGCGTATCCCCTACGCGGCGGATTTCCTTCTCCTGCAGCGCACGGTTCAACTTGACCTGCACGGGCAAGGGCAGCTCGCCGATTTCGTCGAGGAAGATCGTGCCACCATGGGCCTCTTCGAAGAGGCCGGGCCGGTTGTTGATGGCGCCCGTGAAGGCGCCGCGCACGTGACCGAACAGCTCGCTCTCCACCAACTCGGAGGGCAAGGCCCCGCAGTTCACGGGCACAAAGCGCTTCTCTTTGCGTTCGCTCTGGTAGTGCACGGCTCGTGCGGCCAACTCCTTGCCGGTTCCCGTCTCGCCGGTCAGCAGCACGGTGATGTCCAGGCCGGCGGCCCGTTCGAGCAGGCCGAACAGCTCGCGCATGGGCGGACTCTTGCCGATCATGTTGTGAAAGGCGTGGACGCCCTCCAACTCCTTGCGCAGGTTGGCCGCCTGGGCCCGCAACTGGCGACGCTCCAGAGCCCGCTCCACCACCAGGGCCGCCGCGTCGGGGTCGAAGGGCTTTTGCAGGTAGTCGTACGCGCCCTGTTTCATGGCCTCCACCGCGTCTTGCACGGTGGCGTAGGCGGTCATCAGGACCACCTCGGTCTCCGGCCAGCGGGCCTTCACCGATTCCAGGACCGTGAAGCCGTGCGCGCCGGGCATCTTGAGATCCGTCACCACCACGTCGAACTCGCGCTCGGCGATGAGGGCCAACGCCGTGGCGCCATCGCCCACCGTGGTCAGGTCGTGTTGTTCGCCGAGGATCTTGGCGAACAGCTTGAGCATGTTCTCTTTGTCGTCGACGACCAGGACGCGAGCACGGCTCATCGGGCTTCTCCTTGCTGGCGGGGCAAACGCAGAACGAAACAGGCACCATGCGCGGGCGCCGCGGCGAACAGGTCACCCCCATGGGCCCGCGCGATGGCCCGGGACACGGCCAAGCCCAGCCCCGTGCCGCGCTGTTTGGTGGTGAAGAATGGCTCGAAGAGACGTTCGCGCACCTCGGCGCTAAGGCCTGGGCCGCTGTCGCAGATCGTGATCTGAACGTGACCCTCGGGCTCGGCCAGGTTCACCATGACCTGGCCCGCGGGCGCCGCGGCCTCGCGGGCGTTCTTGAGCAGGTTGAGCAGCACTTGGCGGAGCTTGGGCGCCGCGCCCACGGCGGTCCCCTGCCCCGCCACGCTGACCGTCACCCCCGGCGCCGGCTGCGCATCGGCCGTGCGTGCCACCACGTCGTCGACCAAGGCCCGCAGGTCGACTTGTGCCGTTCCCGCCTGCGCCGGGCGCGCCAAATCGAGCAGGCCCTCCACAATCTCCATACAGCGTAGGGTCTCGTCCTCGATCACGGCCAAGTCCTCGGCCAATCCGCCCTCGGCCTTCTTTCGCAGGAGCCGCGTGTACCCCAGGATGACGCCCAAGGGATTGTTGATCTCGTGGGCCACGCCCGAGGCCAGCCGGCCCACCGTGGCCAGCCGCTCGCTGGCGATCAGCTCGCGCTGGTGTTGCTGGATGGCCGCAGCCATGGTGTTGAACTGGCGAGCCAGCGCCCCGAACTCGTCGTTGCCGCCGACCTGAATACGCGCGTCCAGATCGCCCGCGCCCAGTTGCTCGGCGCCCGCCTGCAGGCGCGCCACCGGGCGCGTGACCTTGCGGCCGATGTACAGCACCACACCTGCGGCGAAGATCGGCGCCACGCCCAGGAAGAGCAGGCCCCAGCGCACGGCCCGCTGGCGTGTCCTCTCCACGAAACCGTGCAACTCACCCACCGCCTCTTCGAAGCGTTTGGCCAGCAGGTCGGTCCTCTCTTGAATGCGGCTAACCACGGCCAGGGCGCGGGCGTGCTCTTGGTGGGCGGCGGTGGTCTGACCGGCCAGGACGGCAGGCACGATGCGCGAGGCAAAGATGCGATCCAGATCGGTCGCCCCGGCCTCGATTTCGTCCATCCAAACCCGCTCGTCGGGCCGCTCCGCGTAGCGGCGCATGTCGCGCGTCAGGCTCTGCACGCGCCCCTTGGCCTCGGCGTAGAAGCCCAGGTGGCTGTCGTTTCCGATGATGATGGTGTGCGCCTGATGGGCGTATTGGTCGCGCACCGCCCTGGCCAGATCCAGCGCCAGGCGCAAGCCATCGACCCGGCTCTGCGTGCGCTGCAGCCCCGCGCTGATTTGCCCGAACCCGTGCAGCGCCAGGCCCGTTGCGGCCGCGTACAGGGCGATGAGGATGGCCAACGCCAGGCCCAAACGGCGAGCCGTTCCGGACGCGGCGGCTCGGCGTTCGGCACGAAAGCGTGACATGGAAAGTTACAGTGTAGCCGGCGGAGTGGCGGCGTTCCAGGCCGGCGCACGGCCGGGCAGAACGAAACACGGAGCCCTCGACGGCAAACGGGCCGCCATGCGGGCAGAGAACGGCAGTGACCCGTTCTGTTACGCCGCCCCCTCGCCAGCCTGGGCAGGCCGCCCACGCGGGCCCGCCGGGCTCCACAAGGCCGGCGAGACGAACTCAGGACGCGCTACTGGACGCCCGCGTCCGCGGGATCGGCCGGCACCGCCGCGTCCTGCGCGGGTGCGGTCTTGTAGAAGGCCACCTCGTCAATCCACATGTCGAAGGCCGGCTGGTTGGTCGAGATCTGGAACTGAATGGCGTAGATCTGCGCCCTGTCGAACACCGCCTGCGGGTCGCCCCACCCATCTTGCCGCATGGCCGTGAAGGGAATCGTGTAGCGCTGCCAGGTGGTGCCCAGGCTGATGGTCTTGCCGTGGCGGTCGTCGCACTTGGTGCACTTGGCCGCGTCGGGCGAGGTGTTGACGTCCGCGACGCTGAAGCGAACCGACATCTTCGCGCTGGCGCGAGCCTGGAACGAGATGCCCATGTAGGCCGCCGCGCTGTACGGGACCTTCTTGCCCGCGACCGAGGGCACCAACCCCGTGCCCACACCCGCACCCCAACTGGTAAACGTCGTGCCGGTGGTTCGCAGGGCGTAGCTCGTGCTGCACGCGCCGCCCGCGGCCGCATCGGGGGTAACCGTCGCCGCGGGCGCCGGGGTCTGCGTGCCCGTCTCGTCGTTGTAGGAGTACCAGGCTCCGCCGCGGGAACCGACGACGTTGAGGCTGATCTTGCCCCCTTCGAAGTCGGAGATCATATCCGCGTCGGCAATAGCGCTGCACCCCGTGTCGATGATGATGTCCGTGTTGGTGCCGGTCGCCACCGAGCCCGTGCCGGTGCCGGTGCCCGTGCCTGACGACGCGGTCGCGGTTACGGAGGACGTCTTCGTCGCCGTGGCAGTGGCCGTTGAAGCCGTGGAGGGCGCCGTGGCGGTGGCGCTGGCCGGGGTTGAGGTGGAGGTGGCTGACCCGGTCGGGGTGGTCGTCGCCGTCGAGGTGGCCGTCTGGGACGCGGATGCACCCGAGGACGTGGAGGTGCTGGATGAGGTGGTGGCCGCATCGTGATCGCCCCCCCCC
>JAEXQJ010000248.1 GCA_023438785.1 Pseudomonadota bacterium | reverse complement strand
CTCCGGGGTGGAAGGCAGCTTCGGCGGCGAAGCAGCGGCCGATGGCGGGGACGGGGACGCGACGACTCTGGCCAAGCCCGGTGTGGATCTCGCCGCTTGTGGCGGCGTACTTCCGACGGAGGGACGCGTTGCCTCGGGCGGATACGAGTCCACAGCCTGGGGCGCCACCGCCGAGGCCATCATGGCCACGGCAATCTGACGAGCCACCTCCACCGCCGATTGGGGCCGGGCCTCGGGCGACCAGGCCAGCAGGCGGGCGACCAGGCTCTTCAGAGTGGCCGGCGCATCTCCCAAGCTGGGCGGTCCGTTAGCGATGGCGGCTTCGAGCTCCTCCCGTGTGCGCCCCTGGAAGGGCGCCTGGCCCAGGTACAGGAAATGAATCAGCGCACCGAGCGAGTACAAATCAGAGGCGACCGTCGCGGGCTCACCCCGTAGCTGTTCCGGAGCGCAGAAGACCCAGGGCTCGATTCGATCCCCGCAAAGCGGACGGATGGCTTCGTCCAGGCCACACTCGAGAAAGAAGATATCGCCCTCGGGTGAAACCAGGACATTGCCCGGACACAGGCCGCCGTGCACACGCGTCGGTGCCGTGCGCGCGTGCAGCGGCGCCAGCCGCTCCGCCATCTTTCGCCCGAGCAGAGCCACCATGCGCAGGTCGAGCGCGCCCGTCGGGGCGGCCTGCCGTCGCAGCGCCGAGAGGTCCACACCCGGCTTCATATCCCACGCCGCATAGACCGGTCCCGGCCCTTCCCCCAACTCCACCACGCGCACGAAGGCCGGCAGCGACAAGGCGGCCAGACGACGAGCGCCCTCAACGAAACGCGCCGCGAGCGCCCCCTCGTCGCTGCCGGCCTGGGAACGCAGCAGCTTGACGACGAAGCGCGCGCCATCGTCGGTCTTCCCAGCCAGACGCGCGCGAAACGTCTCGGTGACCTGGCCTTGCCCCAGCAGGGCTTCAGCCTGGAAGCGGCCGAGTCGCGGAAGACCCATCCTCATTTGCCCCGGTCATCATAATGGGAGCGGGCCCGCCTCCCCAGTTTTCCCTGGTCCGCCGGCACGCAGCGGCCACGCGCCACGTTTCTGTCGAACTACCTCGTACGACGCCACACCCGCCGCCGTCGACAGGTTGAGTGAACGCACGGCGGGCTCGACCATGGGCATACGCAAGGTGCGCTCCGCGTTGCGCGCCAAGAGATCCGGAGGCAGGCCCACACTCTCGCGGCCGAAGATCAGCACCGTGTCGTCGGGGTACTGCACATCCCACAAGGTGCGCTCCGCCGACGCCGTGAAGTAGAACGGTTGCCCCAACTCGGGCAGCACCTTCTCAAACTCGGCCCAGTTGGGCCAAATGCGCAGCCGCACCTTGGGCCAGTAATCGAGACCGGCGCGACGCAAATGGCGATCTTCGAGGCTGAACCCCAGCGGCTCGACCAGGTGCAAAGTAGCGCCGACAGCCAGCGACGTGCGGCCGATGTTGCCCGTGTTCCAATGGATCTCCGGCTCGACGAGGACGATGTGCAACGATGCCACGGTCGCGAGTGTATCCTGTGTGGCCTCCGCCCGCCCATGCCACGACTCGACCAACTCGTCGCCCGAAATCTCGGCTGCTCACGGACGCAGGCGCGCCGCCTCCTGGACGCTCACGATGCGCGGCGCGAAGTGGCGCAGGCTGAACTGCCTCTGCGCTTCGAACTGCCGGCCGGCCCGATCGAGCTGCACGACGTCTTTCACTTGGCCCTCAACAAGCCCGCCGGACTGGTGACCGCGCTGCACGATCCCGTGCACCGCACCGTGCGCGAGTTGGTGCGAGACGCGCCCCTGTACGGCGAGTTGCGCCCCGCTGGCCGCTTGGACATGGACACGACGGGGCTTCTCATCTGGACCAGCGATGGCACCTGGTTGCACAAGATCACGCACCCGCGATCGCGCATACCGCGCACCTACCACGCCGCCCTGGCGCGGCCCTTTCGCAGGCCTGGCAGCGAACTCGCGCTGGCGGACGGCCACCGCCCTGAGATCAGCGAGCTCAGCCTGATCGACGCCGGGCGAGCGCACCCCAGCCTGGACCGCCCGGCACAGGCACAGGCCTACGCAACCATCACCATCGTAGGCGGCGCATACCACGAGGTCCGCCGCATCTTCGCCGCGCTGGACAGCCACGTGCTCGCCCTGTGCCGGGTGCGCTTTGGAAAGCTGGCACTCCCCGACGATCTCGCGCTGGGCGCATGGGCCCCCATCTCCCCCCTGGATGTGTGAGGCCAGGGGGGAACGAGAGACCGAGCTTAGGCGACGGACTGGGCGGCGGCGTACTTGGCCACCAGTCTGCTGACGCGCGGGATGGCCGCCTCGGTGTGCTTCTTCGCCATGGGACGCAGCTTCTCGTAGGCGCTCTTCACCACCTGGTTCTTGGCACTACGGGCGCGCTGATCCGTGATGCCGAGCAGGGCCTCTGCCACTTCGCCGGTCCGCGCGCCCATGTAGGCGGTGACCGGCTCGTTCTTGGCCACCGCGGCTTGGTAGAACGGGTCCAGGCGGTCTGCGAAGTCGTCCAGCAGGCCGTCGATCACCTCGGGAATGAACCCCGGCTTGATCGCCTTGACCACGGCGTAGGCCGCCTTGATAGGCATCCCCATCAGGCCCTTGGACGACACTTCCTCCTCGATAACCTTCTCGCAATCCACAACCACCTGTTTGCGGGTCGCGGGCTGGGTCAAGATCTCCTTGAGCGTGCTCATGCAGCGGACTTTACCGCGCGAAGCCCTTTCGTGGTACCCAATGGCGTGCCCTTCGCCCCTGAATTCTCGCGTCGCCCTGGGGTCACGCTGGGCGTACTCACCGGGCTGAACGCGCTCAATTATCTCGACCGGTTCATCACCGCGCCGATCCTGCCACTCATCGTGGCCGACCTGCATCTCAGTCATGCCCGGGCCGGCTCGCTGCAGACCGTCTTCATTCTCGTCTACTCCCTCGCCTGTCCCATATCGGGCTGGCTGGGCGATCGCGCACGGCGCCTGCACGTGGCCGCGGCAGGCGTGGCCATCTGGAGCCTGGCGACTTTCACCTCGGGCCTAGCCGCGGCCTATGCGTCCCTGGCCTTGGCTCGCGCGGTGGTCGGCATCGGCGAGGCCAGCTACACGGTGGTGACGCCCTCCCTGCTCTCCGACCACTACCCTCCCGAGCGACGCGCTCGCGTTCTGGCCATCTTCTATGCCGCTATCCCTGTGGGTATCGCCATCGGCTACATCCTGGGCGGACAAATCGGTGCACGCTGGGGATGGCGCCCTGCCTTCTTCGTCGCGGGCGGCCCCGGGCTGCTCCTGGCCATCTCGCTCCTCTTTCTTCCCGAACCCTCCCGCGGCCGGTTCGACACCACCCAGCCGCGCCCCACCCTGTCCGCCCGGCAGGCTTGGCAGAGCCTCCGCCAGCGGCCGAGCTTCTTCTTCAACGTGGCCGGTCAGACCGTGTTCACGTTCAGCATGGGCGGCCTCGGCGCGTGGATGCCCACTTACTTCGTACGCGAGCGCGGCCTCGGCGTCGACAGCGCGGGGACGATCTTCGGCGGATTGCTGGTGGTGGCCGGCTTCATCGGCACCGTGGCAGGCGGCCACCTCGGCGACAGGCTGGCTCGCCGGTTTCCCGCTGCCCACTTCAGCTTCTCCGCCTGGACGATGATCGCCTCTGTCCCCTCGACCCTGCTTGCCGTGCTGGCCCCCAGCCCCGCCGTGTTCTGGCCGGCCATGTTCGTCACCCTGCTCCTGTCATTTCTCAACTATGGCCCGCTCAACGCAGCCATGGTGAACGTCCTGCCCCCCGATCTGCGCGCGCGCGGCATCGGTTTGCACACCATCACCATCCATCTGCTCGGCGACGCCCTGTCGCCGTTGCTCATCGGAGCCGCCTCGGATTCCCTGGGCCAGCGCCTCCGCTGGCCCGTCCTGGCCACCGGGCTTCTCTTGGCACTGGCAGGCCTCATCCTTTTGGCGGGCCGCCGAGCGCTCACCGCCGACCTGGCTCTCCCCGCCAACCTGGACGCTGCCGGGGCTAGCAGCCCGCGACGGTGAGACGCGCCACGCGCAGGGTCGGGGCTTGCACCGACGATCGCGTGTCCAGGTCGCGCCCGACGCCATCCACGCCCTTCCACAGGTCGTCGAAGTTGATGGAGATGGTGATTTCGCTGACCGGGTGCACGCGCTCGCCCTTTTCGATCCAGAACCCGTTCGCCCCCTGCGACCAGTCACCCGTCACGGGGTTGAAGCCAAAGCCCATCATGTCGGTCACGTAGAGGCCCTGAGCGATCCGCTCGAGCTCCGCCGGATCGCTCGTCCCGGGCCGCAGGATCAGATTGGAGGTGGTCACGTGCGGCCCACCGCCCAGGCCCCGTCCCGCCGAACCCGTCGAGCGCCGGCCCAACTTGCGAGCCGCATACACGTCGCACAGAAACGTCCGCAGCACCCCCTGTGAGACCAACGTGTTGGGGCGGGCCGCCAAGCCTTCGCCATCGAACGGGCGTGACCCAGGCGCGCGCGGCAACAGCGGATCGTCGACCACGGTCACCAGGGCCGAGGCAGCCGGCGTACCTTCGCGCTCGGCCAGGTAGGTGCTCTTGCGCCAAACCGCTCCGCCCGAAGTCACGCCCGCCAACTGGCCCAACAGCGAACGCGCCGCCTCGGGAGCAAACACCGCGGGCACCTGACAGGTGGCCACCTTGCGCGAGCCCAGCTTGGCCAATGTGCGCCGGGCCGCCTCCAGCCCCACCGCCTCCGCATCCATCAGACCAGACACGAAACGCGACGAGGTCCAATAGTGGCCGTTGCGCTTCTTGCCATCCGCATCGTCGCACACCGGCTCCACCACGAGAGAGGCGCTGGTGCCTCGGTAGCCGCCCGAGAAACCCGCCGAGGATGCGAACCCCGTCGCGCTCATGACGCGGCCGAAGCTTGCCCCCTCCGAATTGGTCACGCGCTTGTCCAGACCCCGAGCCGCCTGTTCGCCCAGCCGCGCCCGTCGCATAGCCTCGGCCACGTCCAGACCGGGGACGGCATCGTCCCACAGATCCAAATCCGGAACCTCACGTGCCATCTCCTCCGGAGACGGCAGGTCGGCCAGCGGATCGGCCTCCGCCAGACCGCACAGCTCCACGCTCTCGCGCGCGAACTGCTCGAGCGCGGCCGGCGTGAAGTCCGAGCTGTAGGTCACGGCCGCGCGGTGGTCACGCAATAGGCGCAGACCGAGGCCCCGACTTCCCGCCTCTTTCACCAACTCGGGCTCACCCAGCCGGACCTTAACCTCCAGTTCCGAACCATCACGCACCAGCACCTCGGCCGCGTCCGCCCCGGCACGCAAGGCGTAGCTCACCATGCGCTCGGCTTGCTCTTGGCACCAACGCGGTTCGGGCAGCGGCCGGGTCACGCCGCCCTCGTTCCGCCCACGGTGATGCGGGCGATCTTCACCGTCGGCGTGCCAATCCCCACAGGCGCGGACTGCCCGTCCTTGCCGCAGGTCCAAGTCCCCTCGGACACTCGGAAGTCGTGTCCCAGCATCGTCACGTTGCGCAGGACCTCAGGCCCGTTGCCGATGAGGTTCACACCGCGCAAGGGCGTGGTCAGCTTGCCGTCCTCGATGAGATAGCTCTCGGTGAGAGAAAAAACGAAGTCGCCGTTTGAGATGTTCACCTGGCCCCCGGAGAAGTGCTTGGCGTACACGCCCCGCCTCACCGAACGAATGATGTCCTCGGGATCGTCGTGCCCAGCCAGCAGCATGGTGTTGGTCATCCGCGGCAGGGGCTCGTGGCGGAAGCTCTCGCGCCGGCCGTTGCCCGAGGCCGCGCAGCCGAAGTGACGGGCCGAAATGCGATCGTGCATATAGCCACGAAGAATGCCCTCTTCGATGAGCACGCTGCGCTGTCCGAGATTCCCTTCGTCGTCCACATTGATGGAGCCGCGGGCATTTGCCAGCGTGGCGTCATCCACCACCGTGCAGAGAGGCGAGGCCACCGGCTTGCCGACTTGGCCCGTGTAGTTGGACGTCTTCTTGCGGTTGAAATCCGCCTCCAGCCCGTGGCCCACCGCCTCGTGAAGCAGGATGCCGGACTCGCCTGGCCCCAAGACGACCTCCATGGGCCCGGCGGGCGCCTCGGCGGCGCCCAGCATGGCAACCGCCAGTCGCGCCGCCTCGCGCCCGTGCTCCTCGGATGAATGAGCGGGCAACTCGAAAAGATCCAACCCGCGCCGCAAAGCCGTACCTGATCGGCCGCCCTGACGCTTACCCGCCTGCTCGGCCACCGCGTGAACCCCCAACCGCATCATGGGCTGCCGATCGCGGACCATTCGGCCGTCGGAGCAGCAGACAAGAATCTCGCGCCACTCCTCGGACAGCGAGGCCTCGACGCGCACGATGCGACCGTCGAAGGCCCGCGCCGCCGCATCCGCCCGGCGCAACAGCGCGACCTTCTCTTGCCCCGGCCGAGCCAGCGAAGACTCGCGCACCGGGTAGAAGTCATTCAACCGCACTGGCGTCAACGCCACCGGACCGGCGGAGCGCCCGCTCGATGCAATCTGGCCCGCCGTGCGCGCTGCCTCCCGCATCCGCTCACTGGAGAGCTCCTCCGTGTACGCGTACCCCGTCGCGTCGCCACGTAACACGCGCACGCCCAGGCCCAGGATCACCGAACGGCCGACCGTCCGCACGCGCCCCTCTTCAAAGGCGAAGTCAGCGCCCGAACGGTACTCGAAATACAGATCTGCATACTCACCGCCCGAGGCCAGCGCCTCGGCGATGAGTCGAGCCGCAACCGCGGCATCGATTGCATTCAGCGGTGTGGCGGGGACTTCTGCCATTTCCGTGCTCACGAGCGAACCTCGCGCACATGATGACCTTCGGTCGAAGTAGCGGCCACACCAATCTGCCGCGCGGAACTCAAGCGCAACTCAGCGGTCGCCGGCCGGCGGCTTCCAGGTCGTGCTCAGGCCCAGTGCCTCGGCGTTCTGCGTCCGGATCTTTCCCAGTCCCCTAACCTCGACCTGGCGAATGCGCTCACGCGTGAGATTGAGGATGGCGCCCACCTCTTCCAGTGTGATGCCGCCGCGGTCGGCCACGTCGAGAGAGCACGTCTCGGGCATCTCCCACACCTCCAGGTGCGGGAAGTTGAGCTTGATGGCGCCGCTCTCCGGATTCACATCGAGATAGAGGTGATGCTCACAGCTAACGAAGGGGCACGGGCGAGGCATGTTGGCGCATTCCGCACGTGATCGTGGCCGCTCCACGTCTTCGGGATAGACCAGCAACTCCGCCATCCGCTTCTCGTCACGGGTCAACCGCTTGGGCGCGATGGTCTTGGATCGAAAGCGCCCGTCACGCGAAGGCCTCACCTTGAGTCTGATCTTGGCCACCTCGGGCTGAATCATCTCCTCGTTCGGCGCCGCCTCATGTTCCACAACTTCTTCAACTTCTTCCGCTCTTTCTTCGGCCATGTGTTCCTCCAGGCGCGCGGTGGTCCCTGCCGCGCTAGTACAGATCGCTGCCGCTCCCCGCGGCAGTTCCCGAGGCCGCGGCGGCGGCCTGCGTGGAAAGACTGGCTTCCAGACCCGAGATCCGCCGGACCAGCTCACCGGCGGCTTGCTTCGCTTCGTTGATCTCCCGCTCCAACTCGCGGCGTCTGTTCTCATCGAACGTGGGCCCTTTGGCTTCTCGTTCAAACGCCGCGATCAGCTCCCGCAGTCCCTTGCTGACACTGTCGATCTCTTCTTTGAATCGGGCGAAGGAGCGCTGGATCTCCTCAATCGTGAGATCCCCCGCCATCATTTCCTTCACCTGATTCACCCGGCGCACCACGCTCGCTGGATACAACCCGCAGGACCCTCGGTGTTTTCCCTTACGCCCCACGCGCACGGACCGAGGTAGCAGACCCAGCTGCACGTATTTGCGCAGCGTCGCCTCGGAGAAACGTATTCCCCGAGCGGCGAAGACGTCGACGATCTGACGCGAGGTCAGACCGTTCGGCCAGGCGCGCTCGATCTCAACCAGTTCGTCCTGGTCCAGCAGTCCCGAGCGCCGGTCACCTGCCACCGGACTCGCGGAACCACCCATGCGTTCGAGGCGCGCCATCTGATGCGTGCGACTGTATTCCATTCAGTAGATTCCGCTCAATATAGAAAACACCTACGAGTTTGTTCAGGTGCGACCGGGTGCGCTCTTCCCGCCCCGGCGAGCACTCACCGCGAGCGCGGCCTACGTCTGCCTTTCGTGTCGGCGACCGGCGTACGGAATTACCGGAACGCCGGGGCAGACACGGCAAGACGCCTCATGTCCCTGCGTGACCTCGCCTCCGGATTGGCGATGAGCTCCGCCTCGCCCGCGAGGCCGCGGATGGCTGCCCAGGAGTCAGCACGATGGCCGCCGGCCGGCATCGCTCGCTGCGCCCCTCAACGCCGACCAGGAGCTCGGAGAGCCCCGGCGGCGAAGGACCTCACCTCGTCACGACGGGTTTCCGGAGGCCGGGCGCGGGATGCCGCCGAGAACCTGCTGCTCCCCGAGATACTTCCAGCGCTTCTTCAGCCAACGCTGAGGCCCCTTGTCGACGCAGCCGAAAGAGCGACTCTCCGGCGAGCAATAGACGCGCACGTGCATGTGGTCATCGTGGGGTCGAGAATCGGTCGGCTGGTGCAGGATCGCACGGGCTCGGGCGATGAGAGCCGGATCGTCCTTCTCCTTCTCGGCTTCCTGGATCAGCAACTCGGCCAGAGGCTGATAGACGAACACCCACTGCACCTCAACGATCGGGTCACTGAGCAGCGCACGCACGATGGCCCAGTTTCGCCGCGCATCGAATCGCCCCACCGGAACCGGGCGGCCCACCCGCTGCCCACGGCGCGCCGGCGACCACCCCGCGATATGGCCGTCCGCCGCGAACCTCAGCATGGCTGGCAAAGAGGAAAGCGCCTCGCCATCGGGGCCGAGGGCAGCGTAAAAGATGTCCACGTCACGCCCGCTCTCGTGGGAGCGATGGAGCGAGGCCCCTCCTCCGCTCCGACGGGACAGATCACCCACGTAGGCACAGGTGCCAGGCACCTCCTGGGCGGCGCGGGCGAAGGCGCGTGTCAGCCAGGCAACGACCTGAGGAGTCGCGTAAGCCCGATCGCGAGCTTGCCAATCCGGATGCATCCGGTAGCCCGCGCCCTCGGCAGGCAGGGCCACACCTCTCACGAGCGCTCCCCGAGAGTGGGTCCCAAGGGACAACTCCGTGGCGCCATCCCCAGCAAAGACGCCCAGGCAGCCAGAGAGGAGACATATGGCTGCCGGGAGCCCACCGCGTGCGGCGAGCGGTGGCCACCCGAGCCCATCCAGGCGACGGCGAGCCGACATCAGGGCGAGCAGGTTCACGGGAGAGGCGGCCGACCGCGCGCCTCCGGCCTAGCCGTAGGCCTTCTCCATACGCTCCTGGTCCTCCTTACAACGAATGCAGAGCGTGGTTTCGAGGCGGGCCTCGAGGCGCTTCATCGAGATCGGTTCCCCGCACTGCTCGCAGAGGCCGAAGGTCCCATCGTCGATCCTCTCAATCGCGTGATCGATCTTCTGCAGGAACGTCTTCTCGCGCCCGCGCAGCCGGAAAGTAAAGGACTGCAAGTACTCGGACGACGCCAGGTCCATCTCGTCCGGCAAGTCGTCCGACTCAAGCGTCATGTCCTCGCTGAGGGTACGCTGCGCGTTTCGCAGAATCTCCTTCTTGCGCGTCAACAAGATCTCCCGAAATCGCTTGAGATCCTTCTTCTTCAGGCCGGTCCCTTCCATGAAGCCCCTTGCATGAGGTTAGTCGGGTCAATTTCGCTAGTTTAGCTCTGGATCAACGTATGTCTCGCAAAAGATTGCAGGCCGTGCGCTCCTTGACAGCGTCATCGATTGCTGCGTAAATGCCCAAGTCTCTCGCCTTGGGAGTTCACCTACAACGGGGTGCTTAATGGCCGGTTCGGACAAAAGGAAACAGAGTCTCTACTTTCCCGAGGAGATGCTGAAGGAAATCCAGGAAGAAGCGACGCGACAGGATCGTTCGCTGTCCTGGATCGTCCAGAAAGCGTGGAAGATCTCGCGTAAAGAGATCATGAAGTACCCGTCGGTGAATGAGTTTCCGGGGGAAGAGGACGAGCGCGGCGCGAGCGAGTGATCCGCATCCTTCTCGTACGTTTCGGGTCAGGAGCATGGCTTCTGTCCTGACGAGCACTTGACCGGTACATGGCCGAATTCCTGTTTGTATGCGATGAGGTCGCCCCGGTTGCTGGCGGGGAGTCGGCAGTCTGTGCTGCTTCTCTTGCGCGCGCTCTCGGTGCACTGAAGCACGGCGTGACTATCGTGACTCTGGCCGAGCCAGAGCGGGCTGGTCGCCTTCCGGGGCTGGCTCGACGATTGCGGGCTGTCACCGCGCGCTCAGGAGGACGGGACCACGAGCTTTCACTGTACGAAGGCCGGTCAGCGGTCAGCCAGTGCGCGTTGTACGTCCTTGGGGCGGCACCGGCGAATCGCGGGCGCCGCGCGGCCTTCCTGGCCGGTGCAGCCTCTGCATTGGTGCGGGATGAGATTTGCCGGCCAGACGTGATCGTTGGCTGGGACGAGACCTCCGCATTTGCGCTCTGTTCAATTCCCGCCCCATCCGCCCGGCGCCTCTTCTTCCTGCCTTCGAAGGCCTGGGGAGCCGCGCTGAGCGCCGACGAGCGATTCGAGCTGGATCCCGCTGATCCGGCCGTTGCGCTTTCCAATGGCCTTCTGGTCGGACTGGGGGCAATTGGGGCCGATGTGGTCGCGCTGCCCAGCCCAGCGGTGGCGCGCGCGTTCGAGACCGCGCCTGAACTGGCTTTCCGAGCGTCGGATGAGCCCATTGTCTCAGTGAGACTGGGCTGCGATGAACCGCCTCACGACCCGGCCAACGACCCGGCTCTCGCGGCCCCGTATTCGGCCCAGGAAACAGGCGGTAAGCTCGAATGCCGCAAGGCTCTCGCACGGCGGACATCTCTCGCACTCGGGCCAAGGACCCTGCTTCTGACGACCGGTCCCCTGGATCCATCGGCCGGTGGCCGCTCCCTTCTGGAGACCCTGTCTCGGCTCACTCGCGCGGACGTGGCGATCGTCTTGCCGGGAGGCGGAGATCGGGGTCTGCTCGACCAGGCCAACCTCCTGGCCATGCAGTCGCCCGGAAAGCTCGCGATTCTCTCGCAGACCACGCCGGAAGTGGAACGCCAGCGCCTCGCCGGGGCGGATGCAATCCTTCTGGCAGACTCGCGCGATCAGACGGGCCGAGCGGCGGGGCTGGCACTCCGGTATGGCACCCTTCCGATTGCCCCCAACCAGGCGGCGGCCGCAGACTACCTGGTGGACTACGACGTCGACTCGAGCACCGGGTGCGGCCTTCTCTACGAGGCTGGCAACGCCTGGGAGGGGGAAGCCGCTGTCCAGAGGGCCATCAACCTGCGCGTCAACGCGGATGTGTGGCACGCGCTGCTCAGATCGTTGCTGGCCGCCGCTCCTCATTGGGCGGCCACGGCGGCGACTGTTGAGTCGATCTGCCTCAGCCCTTCGTGATTTGAGTGATCCGCACGGCGAGTTCGTCGCCAGCCCTCACGAGTTCTCCGCGCGCCCAGAGACGCCCCTCGATCCGCAAATCGATCGAATCGGTGCGAGTCCGGCCCAGAGCGAGGACCGCGCCTGGCACGAGGCCCGCCAATTCGTCGCCTCGGACGACCACACAGCCGAGCTCGGCGACAATGGAAACGGGGGTCGCGGCGAGAATGCGGTCCGAAACGTCAACCAAAGTCTCTTTATCGTCTGCAGGCATGCGGCGCTCCTCTCTCTCGTCGGAAAATGCCGTGTCCATTCGCACCACCCCATCCCCGCGCAGGATTGCGCGCGCTGACAGCTCACCGACGCGAAGCAGGACCGGCCAGTCACCATCCCGACTCGCGGCCGGGTATCCCTCGAACACAATCCCATCGCCCGGCTGAATGGCTTCGCAGCCCAGCGCGTGCAGGTTCGTGCGGGCAAGCTCGATGGTCACGGGCAGAAGGACTGACGCCGCTCGCACGCATGCGCAGTTGGGCAGCTTCGCGTGGGCAAACCAGGAAGAGGATGCGCGCAGAGCGCCTCGGCCCTGAGAGCCCAACGAAGCGGATGAAATGCGGAACCCGACGCCCAATGTCTGGCTGCAGCTGGCGCGGAACGAAGGCCGCAACGCCAGGCGCACATCGGCGGCGACGCGCTTGAGGACCGAGAGGAGGAAGGCTGCCATAACGCCGCGCTCCGCTTGTCCGAGCGGTCGAATGGTGGAGGGCGCCCCTCGGCCGCACACGGCGGCCACCACCTGCACGGCAAACGCCGTGTCCAGGCTCAACTGGCCAAGCTCGCCTCCCATCTCGACCCAGAAATCCTCGCTTCCCTCCGCAGGGCGCCCCTCCAGGTCCAACCCGTCGGCGCGGACCTCGAACTCGCCGAGGCCATCGAGAGCGACGGCGAGCGGACGGGGCAAGCGCGCGATGAGACGCGCCATCTCCAAGCTGATCTTGGGCGCGTCCGCGGGCATGGACGGAAGCCTGTCGAACGGAAATGGTCGCACGGCCGGGGCCATCATCTATCCTCGTCTTGCCTCCGCCGTGGCTCGCCGTTGCCTCGCCCCTGCTGTCCTGGCGACTCTCTCAAGCGCAGCGCATGTCCCTTCCGCCTGAGCCGTTGGGCTATCTCATCCATGGCCAAGAACAGCGTTTGCCGCGAACCTTCGTGGGCTGTCAAGACTCTCGCCTCCACACCACCCGCTACCGCCAAGAGCTGAACCTCGGTGCCGGCAAGTGGCCCCTCGCCAATCCGCACCCGCGCCTCCGCGCCCGTTGGTCCCGTGCCCAGGAGCACCCGGTCGGCAGAGGCTGGCGGCGTGGCTGGCATCGCCGGGCCGGAGACGGCTTGCCCCACCTGCGGCCGGCTGGCGCCCTCGGCGCGCATCCAGGGTTGGAGAAGGACCGTAGCCCCCAACGCCTCAGCCGCATCCTGTTCGGCACCTTGAACTCGCCGCCCGGCGCCCTTGGCGGGTTGATTCTGATGCTTCTCCAGGACGGAAAGGAACCCCTTCTCCCCACGCGGATGACCAGAGCGCTGCGCCACGCTCAGCGCCTGGGGCCGAGACGCGACGGGTTTGTGGCTGGCACGAACGACGCTGGACATGCGGGGCTATCGGCCTGGCGCACCGTTCGTTGTGCCTTCGGGCCGGTGGTCGGCTATATTTCTCTGAACCATTCGGAGCGGGAGCCCCCAGTGAAAGCCAGCGACGACCTCGACCTGATGTCATGTGAGGAGATAGTCGATTCCTGCTTCGACTATTTGGGTGGAGGTTTGCCCGAACGAGAACGGCGGCTCTTCACCAGCCACCTGCTGAATTGCCCTGAGTGCATGAAGTTCTTCTCGACGTACCGAAAGACGCCCGAGGTCTCCAAGGACGCGCTCATCGTCAAGATGCCCACCCGTGTGAAGACGGCCGTGCGAGACTTTTTGCGCGCGCGCTACGAGGGTGAGGGCGAGGGCGAATCCGAGCGAGAGCCGCGCGGTCAACGCTGACCTGCCCCGGCTTGACAGCTGAAGCGGGGGAGGCAAGATTGCGTCACCCAATGTCCGTCGGCCTGGTTTGTCCCCGCTGTGATGCGCTAACCGGCCTTGACGCGAGTCGATGCCCGAGTTGCGGCGAGCCCCTCGTCGCCCCTGCGGCTGGCATTGAGTGCCGCCCCGATCGGGCGGCCCCTGTTCGTTCGGAGGAACCCATGTCGACCAAGACCTGTCCCAGCTGCGCGAACCAGGTGCCGGTCAGCGATCGTTTCTGTGGTCAGTGCGGCGCGCGCCTGGATACGCCGCCCGCCCCGGTTCCCGGAGCCATGCCGGCGGGTAAGACCATGTTCTTCTCCGGGGTCCAGCTGCCAAACCAGGCCAAGCTCGTCCTGGTCAAGGCAGACAGCGCGGACGGCATCGCGTATCAGCTCAACGGCACGGATCACATCGTGGGCCGTACCGAGGGTGCAATCCTGTTCTCGGACGATCCCCTGGTTTCTCCGCGGCACGCCAACTTCATCTACCGCGACGGCAGACTCTTCGTGCGGGACGAAGGCTCGGTCAACGGCGTCTTCGTTCGGATTCGGACTCCTGCCCGGCTCGAGTCGGGCGCGGTGTTCCTGGTCGGAGAACAGCTACTTCAGATCGAGGCCCTCGCGCCCGACTTCGGCCCTCAACCCGATGCGGAAGGCACCTATTTTTATGCCAGTCCCAAGCGCGCTTCGAAGATGCGCATCGTCCAGCGTCTACGGGGTGGCGAGATCGGGCTCATCGTGCGGGCGCGGGGTGACAGCCTCACCATTGGTCGGGAGGGCAACGACCTCAACTTCCCCGATGACCCGTTCATTTCGGGCCACCATGCGGAGGTTTCCATCGGAACCGATGGCGTGTTCACCGTGACCGACACAGGCTCGAAGAACGGCACGTTCGTGCGCATCACCGAGGAGTCGCCCCTGCTTCACGGAGACTACGTCTTCCTTGGCCAGCAGCTCCTGCGAGTGGAGATTTCGTGATACACCGAACGGGACCAGCGCGAAGGAACATGGACTTCTCGACTGATTGCGCGGAGGCCAGCTCGTGATCATCTGTTCTCGCTGCGGCAAGGAAAACCAGGACCAGTACAAGTTCTGCCTGGGATGCGGCTCCAAACTGCAAGCAGCCCCGGCACCGGCGCCAGCCCCGGTTCCTGCGCCCGCGGTCCCCCATGCGGCCCCGACCCCGGCACCTGTGCCCGCGGTCCCCCATGCGGCCCCGACCCCGGCACCTGTGCCCGTGGTCGCCCACGCCGCGCCGGCACATTTGCCGGTGGTGCCCCACGCCGCCGCGGCACCTGCGCCTGCCGCGTACGCCCCCGCCCCGTTGGGAGCGCCTGTCGCTTTCGATGCCCTGAACTTGGGCCCGGCCAAGACCGCCTCGCCTCCTGGGCCAATTGAACAGGCCGCGGCGAGGACGGGATTCTCTTCGGCACATTCCCCGATAACCGTCGCGGCACTGGACGGCTCGGCCCTAAGGGCAGCAGCTCGCGCCTCGTTCTCCCTGCCCGGCGCGGCCACTCCCCTGCCCGGACCAGACACTCCCCCGCCTGGGGAACCCACGATCCTGCCTGGGCCGAAGGCCTACTTGCCGGGCCCCGCGACACCGCCGCCCGTTGCGGTTGGGACTGCGCCCAGCCTCGACGCGCTCGCCCGACCAAGTGCGGTGGCTTCCACGGTGGGCAACGCCTTTGCCTTGCCGGCTCCCACATCGTGGCGTCCGGGCGGAAGCGCTCTGGCTCAGCCCACGGAGGGGCGCCCGAGCGCCGGCCGCGACGCGGTCATGGCGGCTCCCGTGGCTTCGGATCCAGCCAATCCGATGGCGTCCTCGGCGCTGGCCAAGGGATCCGCGGTCACGCCTGCGGGCAGCCTGGCTGCTGCGGCGGCGATGGCCAGTCCTGCGCCCGCGGCGGCACCAGACACCGTCGTCTGCCCCCAGTGCGGGAAGCCCGTGGCGGCAGCTTTTGCCTTTTGTGGGGCGTGTGGGCACAGGATGAAGCCTGCGGCCGGCGCCGTGGCAGACGCTGGTCCTTCACTCGCCGCGGTGGCCGAACCCGTGAAGGTGGCCCCCAAGGGCTATCTCACGTTGATTCGCCCGGATGGAACGGAGGGTGGTGTTCACCCCCTGCACCCGGGAGAGAACCTCATCGGCCGCGGTCAGGGTCCACTCTTCGACGCTGATCCCTACCTCTCGCCCCGCCATGCGGAGTTCGTCCTCACACCTGCCGGCCTGGAGGTCCGCGATCTCCAGAGTCTGAACGGCGTGTTCGTCAAGCTGCCGCAGGAGCAGAAGCTGGAGTCCGGGGACACGTTCCGCATCGGGCAGGAGCTGCTCCGCTTCGACATCATCAATTCGCCCGGGCCGCTGGAGGATGGAACCGAGGTCGTGGGAACGCCGAATCCCGGCTACTGGGGCAGGCTCTCCGTGGTCGTCGGGCGCGACATGGACGGCCCCGCGTTCCCGCTGTTTGACGAGGCGGTCGTCTTGGGCCGCGAGCGCGGCGACATCCTGTTCCCCGAGGATGGATACGTGTCTGGCACGCACGCCCAGATCGTGCTGCGCGACGGGAGCGCCTACTTGGTTGACCTGGGCTCCTCGAACGGCACCTTCTTCCGCGTTCGCGACACGAGGCTGGTGCCTTCGGGGAGCCTGCTGCTCATGGGGCAGCAACTCTTCCGCGTCGCCTTCGCCTGATCGGGCTATCGGGCAGGGCGCGCTCCGCCCTGCCATCGATCCACCTGCCACCTGCGGCGTGGTTCACCACGCCCGCCAAGCTGCCTATTTCTCGCCCGGCTTTCCGTTGAAGAAGGCCTTGCGCACGTCGCCGCCCTGCTTCGGCTCGACATACCGGAATCCGTTCGCGATCTTGAAACGCTTGCCGTTGTCGAAATCGAGAAGGATGTCCACCGGTCCCTTGTCGCCGCTTGGAGTCACGACGTTGATCTTGCCCTTGGAGCTGATGACGACCTGTTCAGCGACATGGCTGCCGAACAGCACGCGCACCTGGGTCTTCCCGGGCTCGAAACCGGCCCCGATGATGTTCACATGATCGCCGCCCGCGTTGATGCCTTCAGGCGGGTCCACCCGATCGACGCGGAGCTGGTTCTCTTCGCAGGCTCCCAAGAATCCCAGAAAGGCCACGGCCAACGAGAGCCGACACACGAGGTTCATGAGCGCGTCCTCCTTGCTAAGGGGGCACCTTAGCCCGCGCTCATTTCGCGGTCAACGACGGCGCAGCGTCTCAGAGGTCGGGCTCGTGCGACGGCGGGAACGTGCGCTAAGAATAGGGCTCGTTCCGTGGATGCACGACTGGCACTCCGTACCATCGAGGCGGCGCTCGAGCCGACGGGCGGAGGTGCGGCGGCCGAGGTCCATGGAGCGGCCGGAGCCCTGGGGCCAGCCCTGGCGACGCATCTGGCCCGCAGATGGGCGGGCCAGGGCCCCATCCTGTACGTGGTTTCCGACGAGGATGAGGTCGAGACGCGAATCGCCGATCTCTCCTTCTTCATGGGCCCCACGCGCCACGGGGACGATGCGTTGGCTGCCCCCGCCGTGGTCGAGCTGCCGGCGCCCGACGCCTCACCCTATTCGGAGGTGCAGCCCGACCGCCGATCCGTCATGCGCCGCCTGGCCCTGCTCTACCGCCTCGCCGCGGGTGGCGCGCCCGCCATCTTGGTTTGCGCGTCGTCCGCGCTGTTTCGCCGCGTGATGCCCAAAGACCAGATGCTGGCCTTATCGCAGACCGTGCAGGTGGGGGCGACGGTGGATCGGGAAGAGTTGGTGGCCTCGCTGCGCCGGGCGGGCTTCGGTCGCACACAGGTCGTCGACGATCCGGGCACCTTCGCCGTGCGCGGGGCGGTGGTCGACGTGTATCCCCCTGTGTATCGCCATCCCGTGCGCGTGGAGCTATTTGGCGACGAGGTCGAGTCCATACGGCTCTTCGACGCGGCCACGCAGCGGAGTCTGCGCCAACTGGACAGGATCGTCTTTCACCCGGTGCGCGAGACGGTGCGCACGGCGGGAGCGACCCCGCGCGATCGCTTCCTGGCCGCGGCCGATCAAGCCGCCTTTCCGTCGACCAAGGCGCGCTATCTGCTGGAACAGATCGAAGCTGGCGAGGAGTTCTTCGGTGTGGAGGCGTTGGCGCCCATCTTCCACCAACGCATGGTGCCGTTCTTCGAGTATCTGCCTGCGGAAAGCCGCCTGGTGCTGGAGGACCCGCAGGCCATTTTGGAGCAGGCCCGCCGCGCCGAAACCCGGTTGCGAGAGAGCGCCGCCCACCGCCGCGCCGAGCACCGCCTCGCACTCGCCCCGGACGACTTCCTGCTGGGCCACGATGAGGCAGAGGCCAGTCTGCGCTCGCGCAACCGCCTGATCCTGCGCCCGCTTGAGATCACGAATGCCCCGGCGGAGCCAGGCGAGGCCTGCCGTGTCCGCCTGGATGCGGAGTCCAACACCACGCTGCGGGCCGAGCTCCTGCAGGAACGGCGCGGCGAGGACTTGTCGCACGCGTTGGGGTCACGCCTGCGCCATTGGCTGGCACTCCGCTACCGGGTGCTGCTCAGCGCGCCGAGCCGCGCGCATGCGGAGCGCCTGCTGGGTGTGCTGCAGGCCTTGGGTCTGCAGGCAGAGGTGGAGCACGATTCGGGCGCCGCCCTGGCCAGCGTGGTGCACGAGGGTGAGGCCGCCTCGCTGAGCATCGTGGTCGGGCCTCTGACCCGCGGGTTCCGTCTGCCGAGCGCTCGCGTGGCGCTGATCGCCGAGGAGGAGATCTTCGGCTCGCGCGCCCACCGCGAGGTGGAGGTGCCCCGCGCGCCGTCGTTCGGCGATTTGGCAGAGATCGCCGAGGGCGATCTGGTGGTGCACGATGAGCAGGGCATCGCTCGCTACCGCGGGCTGAAGAAGCTGGAGCTGCGCGGCGTAGCGCAGGACTTCATGCATCTCGAGTACGACGGCGGCTCGTTGTACGTCCCCGTCTATCGCATCAGCCAGGTCCACCGCTTCACGGGCGGCACGGCGGAAACCGTACGTCTGGACAAGATGGGGGGCAGCACGTGGGTCGAGAAGCGCCGGCGCGTCTCGACCGAGGCTCGCAAGATGGCCGAGGAGCTGTTGCAGCTCTATGCCCAACGCCAGGCTCTGCCCGGACACGCCTTCCCGCCACCTGACCTCATGTATCGCGAGTTCGAGGAGAGCTTCCCCTTCGAGGAGACGCCCGATCAGGAGAAGGCCATCAACGCCGTGCTGGCCGATTTGCAGCGAGACACGCCCATGGATCGACTGGTGTGCGGCGACGTGGGCTACGGCAAGACCGAGGTTGCCTTGCGGGCCGCCCTGCTCGCGGCGTTGGGCGGCAAGCAGGTGGCGCTGCTGGCGCCCACCACGGTGCTGGTCGAGCAACACCTGGTCACCTTCTCGGAGCGGCTGCGCGACTTTCCGGTCAGCGTGGCCTCGCTGTCGCGCTTTCGGACCCGGGCCGAGCAACAGAAGGTGCTTGCGGCGCTCACCGACGGCAAGCTGGACGTCGTCGTCGGCACGCACCGCCTGCTCTCCCGCGACGTGCAATTCGCCCGGCTGGGCTTGCTCATCATCGACGAGGAGCAACGCTTCGGCGTGGCCCACAAAGAGCGACTCAAGGAGATGCGCTCTCAGGTGGACGTCTTGACCCTGACGGCCACGCCCATTCCGCGCACCCTGCAGATGTCCATGGCGGGGCTACGCGAGATTTCGATCATCTCCACGCCCCCCGCCGACCGCCTAGCCATCCGAACCTTTGTCTGCGGATTCGACCCCGAGCTGTTGCGCGAGGCGATAGCCAGGGAGTTGGCCCGCGGTGGCCAGATCTTCTTCGTGCACAACCGGGTCGAGGACCTGTCCAAGTGGGCCAGCGAGATTCAAGCCCTGGCGCCACAGGCCCGCGTCGGGGTGGCGCACGGGCAGATGCCCGAGGGTCGGCTCGAAGAGGTGATGATCGACTTCGTCGACGGGCGCTTCGACATTCTGTGCTGCACGACCATCGTCGAGTCAGGGCTGGATATCCCACGCGCCAACACGATGATCGTCAATCACGCGGACCGCTTCGGCCTGGCCCAGCTGTACCAGATTCGGGGCCGCATCGGACGCTCGAAGGAGCGCGCCTTCTGCTACCTGGTTGTGCCGCCCGAAAGCACCCTGTCCAGCGAGGCCAAGCAGCGCCTGGCGGTTCTGCAACGGTTCACCGAGCTGGGCGCGGGTTTCCAGGTGGCCACGCACGATCTCGAGATTCGCGGCGCGGGCGAGCTGCTCGGGCATCGTCAGTCAGGAATGGTGGCGGCCGTCGGCTTCGATACCTACGCGCGCATCCTCGAGGAGGCGGTGGCCGAGTTGCGTGGGCAGCCCATCCGCACCGAGCTCGATCCCGAGATCGCGGTGGACCTGCCGGCCTTCTTGCCCGCGGACTACATTCCCGACACGGGCCAGCGTTTGGACTTTTACCGCCGCCTCGCACAGGCACGCGATGAGGACGAGATCCGCGCCCTCGAGATCGAGTTGGAGGACCGCTATGGCCCACGCCCCGACGAGGCCCGCCTGCTGGTCGAGGTCATGGTGGACAAGACCCTGGTCCGCCGTATGGGGGCGCGCGCCTATGAGTTGTCACCGACGCGCCTGGCTTTGACGGCCGGAGGCGACACACGGCTCGATCCGGCCAAGGTGATGCGGCTGGTTCAGAGCAAAGGCGGACGCTGGAAGCTGACGCCCGACATGCGCCTGTCCTACGCCTTCGATGACAAGGAAAAGCAGGATCGGCTGCGGGCGGCGAGGGCTCGCCTGCGCGAGGTGCTGGCGTGCCTGGTGTGAGACCGAATCTCGCCAGGGTTGCGGGCCGGGCGACCTTGTGCCATTCAAGTCGGATGCGTCGCTGTATCCTTGCCGTCTTTGGCCTGCCCATGGCCCTGGCCTCCTGCAGGCCTGGCGCGGACAGCAGCAAGGCAAACGCGCAGAACGTGTTGGCGCGGGTCGATGACAAGGTCATCACCGACCAGGACTTGGCCGCGGTGATGAAGCGTTACGAGCACTCGCCCTTCGTACTGGCGCGCTATTCCACGGCCGAACGCCGCAAGGATCTGCTCGAAAACCTGGTGCGTTTCGAGGTCCTGGCCGCCGAGGCGCGCCGACGGGGCTACGAACGCGATCCTGACGTGCAGCAGGTCGCCAAGCAGAAGATGGTGGCCCAATTCGAGAAGCAGGAGATCAACGACAAGCTCCGCCCCGAGGATGTGCCCCAGCCGGACGTCGAGGCGTACTACCGCGAGCACCGCAGCCAGTTCATGAACCCGGAGCAGGTGCGCGCCAGTCAGATCCTGGTGCGTGACAAGGCCCGGGCCGAGAAAGTGGCAGCCGCGGCGCACGCCCTGGCCGCGGACGACGCCGAGGGGTTTGCCGAGCTCGTGGCGCGCGACTCAGAGGATGACGATTCCAAGCTGCGGCAGGGGGATCTCATGCTCCTCGATCGCACGAGCACGCGCGTGCCCAAACCGGTCACGGAGGCGGCGTTCGCGCTGACCAAGGTCGGCCAGATCAGCGGCCCCATCGCCTCGGACCTGGGCTTTCATATCATTCGCCTTACCGAACGCGTCCCCGCCTCCCCGCGCGGTCTAGCAGAGTCGGCGACCGAGATCCGGCGGCGTTTGGTGGACGAACTGCGCGCCAAGAGACGCCGCGAGTTGGTGGACGAAGCGCGAAAAAACGTGAAGATCGAAATCTACGAGGACCAATTGGCCAAGCTGGAGAGGGAGCGACCGAGCGCGGCCGACCCGTCCATGCCCAGCGCGGCTTCACCTGGCGGGCCGAGCGCTCCGGCCGCCGCGCCATCGCCCGCACCTGGGCGCCCGATGGGGACACCATGATGTCGTCGCTGCTTTGGTTTCGTCGCGCGGCCACCTGCCTCGCCCTTGCGCTGCTGTGTGCATCCGCTGCCCAGGCCCGGGTCGTGGAGAAGATCGCCGCCGTGGTGGGAGGGGACGTCATTCTGCAAAGCGAGGTCGAGGAGCGCGTGGCGCCGCTCATGGTCGACATCGCGTCCATCGCCGATCCCACGCAACGCGCAGCCCGGGCCGCGGCGCTGCGGCGTCAGGTGCTCGAACGCATGATCGACGAGCAGTTGCTCATGCAGCAGGCCAGCGAGCTCAAGCTCTCGGTGAGCCCCGAGGAGGTCGATCGAGCGGTCGACCAAATCAAAAAGGACTACGGTCTGACCGACACCCAGCTACGCGATGAGCTGCGCAAGCAGGGGTTGAGCCTGGCTGCCTATCGGCAGAACACGAAGCGGGAAATCCTCAGATTCCGGGTTCTCAACATCGTCGTCGGCTCCAAGGTCAACATCAGCGACAGCGACGTACAGAATTACTACGACCGCCACATGAAGGCCGCCAACGTGCAGGTCCGTGCCAGCCACATCTTCGTGGCCATTCCCGAGGCCGCCGACGCGGCCACGGTCCAGGAAAAGGAAAAGCTGGCCAAGAGCCTGCTCGCCCGCGCCCAGTCGGGCGAGGACTTCGCCAAGCTGGCGCGCGAGTACTCGGAGGACGCGGCCACCCGTACGGAGGGCGGCGACCTGGGCTGGTTCGGCCGCGATATCCTGCCCAAACCCATCGAGGAGTTGGTGTTCTCGATGAAGGCCGGCGAGGTGCGCGGCCCCGTGCGCGCCGACCGCGGGTTCCACGTCATCAAAATGGTCGGCCAGCGCGCGGAGGCAGCGAAGCCCCTGGCCGAGATGCAGGACGAAATCCGCGTGCAGCTCCGTCAGCGCGAGATGGAGCGCCAGACCAAGCTGCATCTGGCTGACCTGCGAAAGAAAAACCTGGTCGACATCCGGCTGTAGCCAGCCGAGCGGAGGCGCCGCGCTCGGCCCCGCCCCGAACAGCGAGGAGAATCTGCCGGCGCGCAGCCCAGCGGAGGCGCGGGAGCGGCCGCGCGAGGCCGCTTTCCGTGAGGCGCATCGCCGGCCCGGAGAGCGTCAGGACGGCTAACCGGGCGGCCAGCCCAGCGGACGTCCGGCCAGCACGTGCAGATGCACGTGAAAGACCGTCTGGCCGGCGTCGGGGCCGGCGTTCATGACCACGCGGAAGCCGTTCTCGGCCAAACCCGATTCGCGCGCCAGACGGGCGCCCGCCAGCATGAGCTTGCCCAGGATGGTCGCATCCTCGGCCGAGGCGGTGGCCAGACTGTCGATGTGGCGAACGGGGATGACCAACTGATGGAAGGGCGCCTTGGGATTGATGTCCTTGAAGGCAATCACGTCATCGTCGCGATGGGTGACGGCGGCGGGGATCTGTCCATCGCGGATCTTGCAGAACAGACAATCACTCATGGGCATTCTCCTCGATTGGTCTTGTACATCCTCACGACCCGGCTCGCCTACCCCAGCAGCCCAATCAGGCGCCGCCGGGTTTCGTCGAACGAGGATGACTCATCGGTGTCCTGGCGCAAGAAGGCGTTTATGGCGTCCATTCGCGCGATGGCCTCGTCGGTGCGCGGATCGCTACCCGGCTTATAGGCGCCGAGCAGGATGAGGTCACGCTTCTGCTCATAGGCCGATATGAGGGCGCGCAGCCGCCCGGCCGCCTGCTTGTGTTCCCTGTCGGCCACCGCGCTCATCACGCGCGAGAGCGAGGGCAACACGTCGATGGCCGGCCAGTGGTTTCGGCTGCCCAGATCGCGCGACAAGAGGATGTGTCCGTCCAGGATGCCGCGCACCTCATCGGCGATGGGCTCTTCCATGTCGCTGCCCGAAACCAGCACCGTGTAGATGGCCGTGATGGATCCGAGGGCCGAGTTGCCCGTGCGTTCGAGCAACCGCGGCAGCATGGCGAACACGCTGGGCGGATAGCCCTGGCGCGCCGGCGGCTCCCCGGCGGCCAACCCCACCTCGCGCTGGGCGCGCGCGAAACGGGTCAGCGAATCCATCATCAGCAGCACGCGCTTCCCGCGATCGCGGAACCATTCGGCGATGGCCGTGGCCACGAAGGTCGACTTCAGGCGCACCAGGCTGGGCGCATCGCTGGTCGCGCACACCACCACCGATCGGGCCCGCCCGCCCTCGCCCAACGAATCCTCGATGAACTCGGCGACCTCGCGGCCGCGCTCGCCCACTAGGCAGATCACGTTGACGTCGGCTTCCGTGTTGCGCGCGATCTGTCCCATCAGGGTGGACTTGCCCACGCCCGAGCCCGCGAACAAGCCCACCCGCTGCCCCTCGCCCACGGTCAGGAAGCCATCGATGGCCCGCACGCCCAAGGCCAGGTGCTGGCTCACCCGACG
This sequence comes from Pseudomonadota bacterium, assembly GCA_023438785.1. Taxonomy (GTDB): domain Bacteria; phylum Myxococcota_A; class Polyangia; order Fen-1088; family Fen-1088; genus Fen-1137. Next base: position 10,665 of record JAEXQJ010000248.1, on the reverse strand, counting down.
GCGCGTGAGGGCATCGGGCGCCGGTCGCTCCACGGGCCAACTCTCGGTTGCGCCGTCCAACGGAGGCTTGCCGTCCATGGGCCTGCCCAGGCCGTCAACCACGCGCCCGAGCAGCCCCTCGCCGACCCGCAGTGAGAGCGGCCGCCCGGTGGGACTGACCACCGCGTCCGGGCCGATGCCCGCAATCTCGCCGAGGGGCATAAGCACGACCTCGTCGCCGCGAAAGCCCACCACCTCGGCCTGCAGGCGTTCACCCGGCTGGTCCTGCATCCGCTCCACGTCGATATAGACCAACTCGCCCACCCGAACGCCGGGCACCGTCGCCCGCACCACCAGGCCCGTGACCTCGGTGACCCGACCCGCAATGCGCAGGGGATTGACCTGGTCCAGGGTGCGCAGGGCCTCCCCCAGATCGATTAACAGCGGCTCGTTCTCAGCCACGGCTCATGCTCTCAGCCAAGGTAGCCCCGCAGAGCCCGCTCCAGGGCGTCCAACTGCGTCTGCAGGCGCGCGTCCAGGCGCCCCACTGGCGTCTCCACCACGCAGCCCTGCCGGCCCACGTCGGGATCGGCCATCAGCCGCACCTCGGCCAGCGCCCCAACCCGGGCCAGCCAGTGCGCGCGTTGCGCCTCCACCGCCGCCAGATCGTCAGGGTGAACGCGCAGGATCACGCTGCCCGCGCGGGTCCGGCTGGCTGCCAGGGCCTGCGCCACCATGGCACCCAGGGTCGCGGGATCCAACTCGACGGCGTGCCCCACGATCTTCTCGGCCATCCGCCGAGCCAGGACCACGGCCGCATCCTTGGCCGCGTTCTGGGCGGCCGAAGCCGCCGCCTGAGCCGCGGCCAACAACGCGGTGACCTGGGCCAGCCCCTCCTGGCGGCCCGCCTCGAAGCCTTGCTCGCGGCCCACGCGCTCGGCCTCGGCCCGCTCCGCCGCCATGCTTGCGCGCAAGGCAGCCACTTCATCTCGGGCCTGGGCGCGAATGCGTGCCGCTTCCTCCTCCGCTGACAGCACGACGGCCGGGACCACCCGCCCCATGCCTTTGATGATCCGGCCCATGGGCGTCTCTTCTACCATCCCAACCAGGTTCGCCCCAAAGCAGCCGGCAGGCGACCGGCCACCTGCCACACGGATTCTGGGCCTTCGTGGCTCAGGGCATCGTAGAGGGCAGCCAGCCCCACGGCCTGCAGCCGTTCTTCGGGCGTGCGCGCCTCGGGGCCCACGGCTCTGCTGGCAAGGACACGGGCACGCCCCCGCTCCGCCTCGCTCAGGGGACGAACCGAGGCCGCCGCGATCTCCGCCGCCCAAGGCTCCCCCACCGCCGCCAGTGCACGCGCCCGAATAGCGGGCTCCGCGCCGAACAGCGAGCGGCCCAGGGCCCAGGCACCCCAGCGCATGACGGTGTGGAGCAGCTCATCCGCTTCCAAGCGCGCCAGTTCCTGCGCCAGCGGCCCGCCCCTCTGCCCGCAGAGCGGCTCCAGGACCCCGAATGCGCTGCGCTGAAGGTCGAGCAGGCGCTCCGGGTCGATGGCCTCGTCTACGGCCAGTTGGGCCAGCGCTGCGCCCTGAATCACGGACTCAGGCAAGCCGGCCAGCAGCGCGGGCACGAGATCGGCGGGCTCTCGGAGCAGGGCCTCGCGGATCCAGCTTGGATGGAGCGCCTCCATCCCAGCCGGCCATGGCGCAGCAATCTCCGCGGCGCACGCGCGACGGGCCGCCTCCCTCTCCTCCGGCGAAGCGTCGCACCAAGCCTGCCAAGCGGGAGCGCAGACCGCACGCGTCGCTTCATCCAAGACCTCCAGTCCCGCCTCGGATGCACCCAGGCGATCCAAGCCGAACAGCAGTCCGCGCTCCTGGGAGCCCAGCCCCTGCAGCGCCGTCATGAGAGTGTCCGCCACGCATTGCAGCCTACCGCAATACGTTTGGGAGCACACAGCACGTCGGTGTGGTATGCATGCGCGCCCCTATGAGCAGCACGAGTTCGACCATCTCCGCCGTTGCCGATACCGACGCCCCCCGCCGCAACGACGTACGCAATATCGCCATCATCGCCCACGTCGACCATGGCAAGACCACCCTCGTGGACGGCTTCCTTCGGCAGGCCGGCAACTTCCGCCCGGGCGAAGTCGTCGCCGACTGCGCGATGGATTCCAACGATCTGGAGCGCGAACGCGGCATCACGATATTGGCCAAGTTCACGGCCATCACCTGGAAGGGAACGCGCATCAACATCGTGGACACGCCCGGCCACGCCGATTTCGGCGGCGAGGTGGAGCGCGTGCTCAAGATGGTCGACACGGTGCTCCTGCTGGTGGACGCCTTCGAAGGCCCCATGCCGCAGACCCGCTTCGTCACGCGCAAGGCGCTGGCCCTCGGCCTGCGCCCCATTCTCGTGGTGAACAAGATCGACCGGCCGGGCTGCGATCCCGACGGCGCGGTCAACGACACCTTCGACCTGTTCTGCGCCTTGGGCGCCAGCGAAGAGCAGTTGGACTTCCCCGTGGTCTACGCCTCCGGGCGAGAGGGCTTCGCGGTCCGCAACCTGAACGACGAGCGCAAGGACCTGTCGCCCCTGCTCGACCTGGTGGTCCAGGCCGCGCCGCCGCCTTTGGCCGACGTGGATGGGCCGCTGGCCATGCACGTGACGACCCTCGATTACGACGACTACCTGGGCTACGTGGCCATCGGACGCATGAATTCGGGCCGCATTCGCCAGGGCGATCGGGCCGTGTGCATTCACCGAGACGGCAAGCGCGAGGACTTCCGTGTGGCCAAGATTCTCGGCTACCAGTCGCTGAAGCGCTTCGAGCTGAGCGAGGCCGTGGCCGGCGACATCTGCGCCATCACGGGCATGCAGGACCTCACAGTGGGCGAGACCATCACCGAGCCCACGCGCCCGGTCGTGCTGCCGCTCCTCGAAATCGAGGAGCCGACGGTGAAGATGCAATTCCTGTCCAACAACGGGCCGTTCGCGGGTCGGGAAGGCAAGTTCGTTACCTCGCGCAATCTGCGTGACCGCCTCTTCAAAGAACTCAAGTCCAACGTCGCGCTGCGCGTCCTGGAGACCGACTCGCCGGACACCTTCGAGGTGCTGGGGCGCGGTGAGCTGCACCTATCCGTGCTCATCGAGACCATGCGTCGCGAGGGCTATGAGCTCATGGTTTCCCAGCCCCAGGTCATCTTCAAGGAGGGCCCCAACGGCGAAAAGCTGGAGCCCTATGAGGAGTTGGTGATCGATCTCGACGAGGCCTACACCGGGGCTGTCATCGAGGAGTTGGGCCGACGCGGAGGCCGCATGCAGGAGATGGGGCCGGCGGGCGAAGGGCGCATGCGCCTGGAGTACGTCATCCCGTCTCGCGGCCTCATCGGCTACCGCTCGCAGTTCCTCACCGACACGCGTGGCACGGGCATCCTCAACCACAACTTCGCCCACTACGGGCCCTACGCCGGCGCATTCAAGGGCCGCCCGAACGGCGTGCTCATCGCGCAGGATCCCGGCACGACCAACACCTACGCCCTCTTCTACCTGCAGGAGCGCGGTCCCCTCATGTTGGGCCCGGGTATCCCCGTGTACGGCGGGCAGATCGTGGGTCTGCACTCGCGCGGCAACGATCTCATCATCAACCCGTCCAAGGCCAAGAAGCTAACCAACATCCGCACCACGGCCGCCGACGAGAAGCTGTTCCTCACCCCGCCCCTGGAGCTTTCGCTGGAGGCCGCGTTGGAGCTGATCAACGACGACGAGCTGGTCGAAGTCACGCCCAAGAGCATCCGCCTGCGCAAGCGCCTTCTCGACCACAACGAGCGCAAGCGCATCGAGAAGCTCCACGAGCAGGGCCTGGAAGGCTAGGCGAAGCGCCGTGAAGAAGCTTCTGTGGCGGGTGGTGTTTGGCGTGGCGGCGGGCGTCGCCATCTACCTGGGCTTCTCCATTTGGGCCGGCGCGAAGGAGGTGGGGCAGGCCCTCGCCTCCTTTAGCTGGAGCATGGCCCTGGCCGCCTTGGGCCTGGCCACGCTCAACTACGTGGTCCGCTACGCCCGCTGGCACTATTACCTCAAGGTTCTGGGGCTGCATCAGGTGCGGGCGGGCGAGAGCCTGCTCATCTTCCTGGCCGGTTTCTCGCTGACGGTCACCCCCGGCAAGCTGGGCGAGGCGGTCAAGGCGCTCCTCCTGCGCCAGTCGCATGGCATCGCCGCCGCGCGCACCGCCCCCATCGTCGTGGCCGAACGCTTCACGGACCTGGTCGGCCTGCTTCTCCTGGCCTGCGTCGGCGTGTTCAGTTTCAAGGTCGACTGGCGATTCCTGGCCGTGGCCGCGGCGCTCATGGGCGTGGGCCTGATCGTGGTTTCGGTGGAGCCCGTCGCCATGCTCTTCCTCCGCCTGTTCTGCAGCGTCCCGGGGCTGCACAAGTTCGCGGCCAAGCTGCAGGAGGCCTACCGCTCCACCGCCACCCTGCTGCGCCCGGCACCCCTGGCCATCGCGGTCGTTCTGTCAGTCGCGAGCTGGCTCTTCGAGTGCGTGGCCTTCTGGGTCGTGGTGCAAGGATTCCCCGGTGCGCACCTGGGCATGCAGGCAGGCACGTTCATCTACGCGGCCATGACCATCGCGGGTGCCCTCTCCTTCTTGCCCGGCGGATTGGGTGTCACCGAGGCGGGGATGCTGGGCCTCCTGGGCGAGTTGGGGGCCGGCATCAGCCGCAGCTCGGCCGCCGCCGCGACCTTCGTCACCCGTCTGTGCACACTGTGGTACGCGGTGGGTGTGGGTCTGGTGGCCTTGGTCATGTTCGCCCGACGCGCGCACATCGCCGTCCAGCTTCCCGAGCGCGCCGCCGAGGCGGCAACGCCTCTGTCCGAGGATGCGACCGACTAGGCCGCGCCGCCTTCGGTCGCCGATTGTCTCAAGCTTTTCGCCAGAGTTGCCGAGTTGATTGGCGTTCCCAATTAGCCCGCAGTTCAACCCCCACGCGAAGGGGCGACTCATGGCCGAAAACACGCGCATCAATATCTACAAGATTACTCACGGTGCATGCCGCAAGTTGCCGGGACCCTGTCCCCATGCCGTGTGCCGTTTCAACCTGACGGCCGAGGGCCGCGACAGTCGCGGGGCCAAGCCCGCACATGCCGTGGCGCCCATCCTGCGCGAGGCCTGCGCTCTGGAGGCCGCGGATCAGGGCGGAATGACCCTGGAGGAGATCGCCACCCGCCTGGCTCTCACCCGCGAGCGGGTTCGCCAAATCGAGCTGGGCGCGCTCAAGAAGCTGGTTCGCCAACTCCACCGCAGCGACTGGGTCGACACGGGCAGCCAGAGTCCGGCCAAGGCCGCCTGAGACGGGGCGCCTTCCCGCGCGCGGCGGCCCGTTGCGGTCGCCGCGTGCAGGTCTGTCCGGGTTGCTCGTTGCCCCGCCTCCCCAGGGCGGTCAAGGCATGGCGCAGCTGTTGGCTCCAGCCGAGGGCAGATAGCACTCGCGCACGTAATCCATGACCATGCGCTCGGTGTTGAACCGCCAGCCCAAGCTCTTGATGGTGTGCTTCATGCGCGCCACCCAGCCGTGCGGAACGCCGGCATCGTCCTGGTCGTAGTACAGAGGTATGACCTCTTTCTCCAGGACCTGGTACAGGGCTTCAGCGTCGCGCTTGTCCTGCTCGGGCGTGAGCACATGGCAGATGCCGGAGCCGATGGCGAAGCCGTTGAGGCCGTCGTACGCCTCGGCCCACCAACCGTCGAGAATCGACAGGTTGAGCCCCCCGTTGAGCAGCACCTTCTGACCGCTGGTACCGCTCGCCTCTTGAGGTCGCCGCGGGGTGTTCAGCCACACGTCCACGCCCTGCACCAGGTGGCGAGCCACGTTGATGTCGTAGTCCTCGACGAAGACGATGCGGGAGCGCAGCTCGGGCGACAAGCTGGCCTGGTACACGGTCTTGAGGACCTCCTGGCCCGGCTTGTCCGCCGGGTGGGCCTTGCCAGCGAAGATGAGCTGCACCGGGCGCTTGGGATCGAGCAGCATGCGGCTGAGGCGCTCGACGTCGGTGAACAGAAGATTGCCGCGCTTGTATGTGGCGAAACGGCGCGCGAAGCCAATGGTCAGCGCATCGGGATCGAGGGCGCTTGCCGCCGCGTCGATGAGTTCTTGGCTGTGCCCATTGCGCAGGCGCTGGGCCGTGGTTTCTCGACGGGCAAAGGCCACAAGCGTGGCCTTGAGCGTACGGTGGGTCTCCCACATCTCCGCGTCGGGGACGCGATCGATGCGCGCCCAGGTCGCGGGATCGGCGAGGCTGTCGGCCCACTCCGGCCCCACGTGCAGGTTGTAGAGTTCCTGCATGGCGGGGGCGAGCCAAGTCCGCACGTGCACCCCGTTGGTGATGTGGCCCACCGGAACCTCGTCCTCGCGGTGATGCGGCCAAAGCGCCTGCCAAGCCCGTCGGGTCACCCGGCCGTGGAGCGACGAAACCGCGTTGGCGTAGCGGGACATGCGGAAGGCCAGCACGGTCATGCACAGGGCCTCGCGCGTGTCCTGCGGGCGAACCCGTCCGAGGCCCAAGAACTCCTCGCGCGTCAGGTGCAGCGACTTGCGCAGGGGCTCCAGGTACTCTTCGACCAGGTCGGGCGCGAAGCGATCGTGGCCCGCGTCCACCGGCGTGTGGGTCGTGAACACCGTCGACTGGGCCACATCCTGGGACACCGTCGCGAAGTCCGCCCCCGTCTCTTCCATGCGCAAGCGGGTGTACTCCAAGGTGGCGAAGGCACTGTGCCCCTCGTTCAGGTGTAACCCGCTCCAAGTGATGCCCGCGGCGCGCAGGGCACGGATACCGCCCACGCCCAACAACAGCTCCTGTCGGATGCGAACCCGCTGGTCGCCGAAGTAGAGACGGGCCGCCAGACGGCGGTTCTCCTCGGTGTTTTCGGGGGTGTCCGAGTCGAGCAGGAGCAACTGATTGCGGCCCACGTTGACTTGCCAAATCTGGGCGAACAGGCGCTCGCGCCCCAGGGGCACCTCGATGATGAGGGGCTTGCCGTCCGGCCCCGTCAGTCGCGTGGCCGCCAGGTACTCCTCGGGCGCGCACACGTACTCCGCGTGCTGCTGTCCCTCACGATCGATGTGCTGGCGGAAATAGGACTCCCGGTAGAACAGCCCGACAGCGACGAGAGCGAGGCCGAGATCCGAGGCTGTCTTCACATGATCGCCGGCGAGCACGCCCAGACCGCCGCTGTAGATGGGCAGCGATTCGTGAATGCCGAACTCGGCGGAGAAGTAGGCCACCGGACGCACGCGTAAAGGAGCCGCGTGGGTCTGAGCCCACGTCGGCGTGCTGGGTGACACATAGGCGTGGAATTCGCGGTACGCCCGATCCACACGCGCCCGCAGAGCAGCGTCGCGGGCCAATTCGCGCGCTCGTTCGGGCTTGATGGCCTTCAAGATACGCAGCGGATTGTGCTTGGAGGCGCGGAAGCCCTCGGGATCCAGGTCACGGAACAACTTGATGACCGCCGGATTCCACGCCCACCACATGTTCATCGAGAGTTCGTGAAGCTGCTTGAGTAGCTTCTCTTCGGGTGACATGAAGTCAGAAGTCTCGCACAAACGAGGCGAACGACAAATTCAGAGATATAATCGCTTCGCCCTTCCCCATGGACGAACCACGACTCCTTGCTTTCATCATGGCCGGCGGAAAAGGCGAACGCCTTTATCCGCTCACCCGCGATCGCGCAAAACCTGCAGTGCCGTTCGGTGGACGCTACCGCATCGTCGATTTCGTGCTGTCGAACATGCATAACTCCGGCGTGCGCGCCATCTACGTACTCACCCAGTACAAGGCGCAGTCACTCGTCGAGCACGTGCAACGCACGTGGGGCGCGCGCAGCACTCACGCGGACTTCGTGACCATCGTGCCCGCGCAGATGCGCATGGGTGAGAGTTGGTACCGAGGAACGGCGGATGCCATCCACCAGAACTTTCACCTGGTCGAGATCTTCCGTCCCGACATGGTGTTGGTCTTCGGTGCCGACCACGTCTACAAGATGAACGTTCGCCAGATGGTGGACTTCCATCGCGAGAAGGACGCGGTGGCGACCATCGCGTGCTTGCCCGTCCCGGTGAGCGAGGCGGCGGCGTTCGGCATCGTACAGACGGATGCGGAGGGCCGGGTCATCGGCTTCCAGGAAAAGCCCAAGGAGAACGTGGTCACCATCCCCGGCGATCCCACGCGGGCGTTGGCGTCCATGGGCAACTACATCTTCGCGCCCCTGCCCTTGCACGAGGCGCTGGAGGCGGACGCGCAACAGGACTCGCACCACGACTTCGGACGCGACATCCTTCCGTCGCTGCTCAAGACCGGCCGCGTGTACTGCTACGACTTTTCCCGCAACGTGATCCCCGGCGTGACCGAGGTTGGCGAGCAGGGCTACTGGCGAGACGTGGGAACCATCGAGGCCTATTACGAGGCCAACATGGATCTCAAGAACGTGGTGCCACACTTCAACCTGTACAACTGGGAGTGGCCCATCGTGAGCACGAACTACCCGGACCCGCCCTCCAAGCTGGTCTTCGACGACGATCGCCGGCGCGGGATGCTGGTTCAATCCATCATGTCCTCGGGCTGCGTGATCGCGGGCGGCTTCGTCAAAGACTGCGTGCTGGGTCGGAACGTGTGGATCGACGAGGGCGCCGAAGTGCGCGATTCCATCCTCTTCGACAACGTGCACGTGGGCCGGGGCGCGCGCGTGCAACGTGCCATCATCGACAAAAATGTGCGTGTGGCCCCCGGTGATCACATCGGGCACGATCTGGCCCGCGACGCCGTCCGCCACCACGTGAGCGAGGGCGGCATCACCGTGGTCGGCAAGGCGCGCGACACGTGGCTAACCCGGGCACGCGATTTCTGATCCCGACGACGGCCGCCGCGATGGTTCACGGCGGCCAGGCCGGCCAACTCGCCATGCACTTGGTTTCTGAGCTATAAGTCGACCTACACGATGGTGAAGACTCGACCCATCGCGCTGGTAGTCCACGGGCACTTCTACCAACCGCCGCGCGAAAACCCCTGGACCGACGAGTTCCCGCGCGAACCTGGCGCCGCGCCTTTTCACGATTGGAACGCGCGCATCCATGCCGAATGCTATCGGGCCAACGCTTACGCCCGCATCTTCGGCAACGAGCACCGCATTCGCACGCTGGTCAACAACTACGAGCGCATGTCGTTCGACTTCGGCCCCACCCTGGCGCGCTGGGTGGAACGACACGATCCGCACACGCAGCGACGCATTCAGGAGGGCGACGCGGCTCAGCGGGAGAGCTTGGGCCACGGCGGCGGCATGGCCCAGGTGTGGGCCCACCCCATCACCCCCTTACTCTCCCCGCGTGATCGCCGGACACAGATACAGTGGGGCCTGGCTGATTTCAGTCGACGCTTCGGTCGCCAATCGGACGGGATCTGGCTGCCCGAAACGGCCGTGAATCCGGCTACGCTCGACGCCCTGATCGAGGAGGGCGTGCGCTTCACCATCTTGGCCCCCGAGCAAGTCGCGGCCGTGCGCCGGCCCGGCAAAGACTGGGTCGCCGTGCAGGCATCGACGGTGGACACGGGCCGCCTGTACCGCTGGAACCACAGCGACGGGTCAGGTCGTAGTATCGCGGTTGCCATCTTCAACGGCCCGCTCTCGCGTGACCTGGCCTTCGGCGCGGCGGCGCGCGACGCCAGTACCTTTCTGGCCTCCGTGCGCAAGTCCGCCGAGCCGTCCTCGGCCGAAGGGCGGCGTTTGGTGCTGGCCGCCTCGGACGGCGAGCTGTACGGCCATCACAAGAAATTCGCCGACCTCATGCTGGCCTATGCCAACCACGTGGCTGCCGACGGGACCGACATCGAGGTGACCAATCTGGCCAGCTTCCTGGAGCAGAATCCGCCCACCTGGGAGTTCAAGCTGGTGGAGGGCCCGGGCGGCGAAGGCACCGCCTGGAGCTGTTCGCATGGGCTCGGCCGCTGGCGTCGCCACTGTGGCTGCCAGATGCATCCCGAGCGCAACACCAGTCAGGAATGGCGAGGGCCCCTGCGCGACGCCCTGGACTTCCTGCGGGACCGCGCGGTTCGCTTCTTCGAGGAGGCGGCCAGCGATCTGTTTTCCGATCCCTGGCAGGCCCGCGACGCCTACGGCGAGGTGGTCGATGCCACGCCCGAGGAACGCCTCCAGCGTCTGCGCACACTCGGTCTCCGCCCGCTCAAGCAAGGGCAAAGCACGGCCGCGACGCGCGCCCTGAACCTCATGGAGATGCAGCGCTCGCTGCTCCTCATGTACGCCAGCTGCAGCTGGTTCTTCGACGACATCGCGGGCCCCGAGGCCATGCTCGGTCTGCGCCGCGCGGCCCACGCCATGGATTGCTGGCGGGCGCTCGGCCGTCGCCCGCCCGAGGCCGGCGTGCTGGATATCCTGGCCACGGCCAGGAGCAACGATCCTGTCATGAAAACGGGCGCCGACGTGTTCCGCCGCGCCAGCCTCGGCCGGGTCACACCCGCCGGTGCCCTGGCTCAGATCGCCTTCACGACCTTAGTGTCGTGGCCGGGCGGAAACAACGCGGCCCAGGTGCCGGGGTTCGACGTGGCGCTGACCGCGCCGGGTACGCGCAGCCCCCCCCCCCCCCCCCCCGCCGGCCCCGCCCCCCCCCGCCCCCCCCC
>JAEXQJ010000075.1 GCA_023438785.1 Pseudomonadota bacterium | reverse complement strand
CCGGCCGTTCGCGGGCCTGCGATGAAGAGCCAGGGCCCCGCGACGCAAGGAGGGGAGACGGCGGCGAACGCGGCGGGGAATGCCATGCAAGTCCTCGATGAGCGGATCGAGCGCGGGAGGTAGGATCGAGCATCGCGGCCGAGTTGAAACGCGCGCTGCAGAACGCCCTCGATGCCGGTGCGCTTGGTGCATCGCGCGTGGAAGGCGTGGAATGCGCGGGAGCCCTGTCTCGGATTGGCATCTTGGACGCGACGTCGGCGGCGAGCGAACAGAGCGCGCAGCGCCTCGTGGACGCGCTGGGAAAGTCCATCGGTGGCTTCCTGGCCCTGGACATCGCGGAGGGCGAGAAGGTCATCTATCTCGCGAAGAGCAGTGACGATTTCCGGGTGACGCCGCCTTCGGCCAGGGAACCCAGTCACGACCTCTGAACCGCAGGCCGCGGAACGGGGTACGGCTGTCCGCGGATTGCGCCTTGCTGGATGGACCGATGACGGTGTCCACCCAACCGGGCGGGAGTAGAGTGCGCCCCGTGTTCGCGACTCACTTCTCAAGACCAGCCAGCCGCGGGCCGTGCGGCGCCCGTGTGGCCGCCCTCGATCATGAAGAGCCGCTCTGGCGGCATGGTCTAGGAAGACGTTCGTCACACAGGAGAGCGCGTCCTTCCGCTCGGAGCGCCGCCGGCCGGTCTCTCCGTATCGGGCGCCCTGTCTGGGCGGCTGTCCTCGCCGGCATGTGCTGTTCATCGTCTGCCGCCGCCCAGACCGGGAGTGGGGACGCCGTGAGAGTCGATGCGACGAATCCTTGTATTCGCGTGGTGATGGCCAGCAGGTACAAGGCGTTGCGCGAAAATCAGCGTCGGCCGGAGGCGGTGAAGTTCTTGGAGAAGACGCTGGCGCGCGGTCCCCACGCGGACACCGGGGCCCGGACCGATCGGGAAATCGGCAAGCGCTTCGTGCTGCATTCCGCGGTGACGGCCTCGGACAGTGCCTGCGTCGAGTGGTGGGTGGCGCACAACCCTGGCCTTCTCCCCGAGGGCCGTGGGGGGTACCCGGCCCTGCACATCGCCGCGGCTCAGGGCGATCTCGCGATGGTGCGGTTGCTCCTGCAGGCGGGCGAGGATGCGAACACCATGAACGGCTTTGGCCAGACAGCGGCGGAGGTGGCCAGAGCGCGAGGCAAGCCCGAGGTGCTGGATTTCCTCTTGAAGGCGGGCGGCTCGGCTCAGCGGCCCGACGAGCCGCGGGCCGACGCGCACGCTCCTGGTACTCGTCCGCAGGAGCCGCTGCCAATTCGCGCGGCACACGCCTCGCCCGGCGAGGAGCCCGACGCTCTCCTGCGGAAAGCAATCGAGGCTGGCGACTGCGAACAAATCGCCAGGGCACTGGACGCGGGAGCGCACAAGGAGGCCGTCGAGGGCGAGTGGTTCAATTCTCCGCTGTGCATGGCCGTGCGCAGGGGGGCGCTGAAGCCCGTCGAGCTGCTGCTCAAGCGTGGCGCCTCCGCGCAGGCGCCGTGTAAGGCCGGCCGTACCGCCGAGCAGACTCCGCTGCACCTGGCGGCCAGTGAGGGCGACCCCGCCATGATCGAGCTGCTGCTGGCTCACGGGGCGCGTGCCCGGCCGGGCATGGATGGCATGATGCCCATCACCGCTGCCCTGAGGAGTCCCGAGAAGAAGAGGGCGGAGGCCGTTCGCCTGCTCCGCCGCGCGGGTCCCTCGAAAGGCGACATGACGCTGCTGTATGTCGCGCCCAACCTGGTGCTGGGCGGAGAGCTGGAACTCAAGGGCAGCGGCCGTCGTGCCGTCGTGGGCCTGCGGCCCGAGATCGTGCTGAAACGGCCCTACGGCCTGATGGGCGGCGGCGTCTATGGCGAGGCATCCACGCACGCGTTCGATGACGGCCTGGTGGGCGGCGGATTGGTGCTCATCGCCTCGTCGCCGGTCGTTCCATCGATCGGCGTGTATTCGCGTCACGCGACCGGAACGGGGTGGAACCCGGGGCTCACGGCCGGGGTCTTCGTGGGAAGCTACCGCGCGACCCAGGCCAAGGTGGGCGACGTTCCGCGAACGCCGCCCAGCGTCCGGCTCGCTCCCGGCGGCAACTTCGGACTGCGCGTGGATGTCCGATGGGGACGCGTGCCCGAGGACCGCTTGCTCGCGATTGCGTTCCAGATGGATCTGGATCTCCTCTGGCTCGTTCCCTGGGACCTCCTGGCTGCCTCGACCTGCTGCGGTTGAGCGGGCCGCGACCTGACGCGGATCCGGGCCACAGGTCTGCCTCCGTCGGAAGGATCGTCGCGTGGCGCCGGGCAGGCAGCGACGGCTCATGTTACCGTGGACTTCCCCATGAGCGAGACCATCGACATCGGCCCGGCCGAACTACGTGGCATCCCCGTCTTTCGCGGCTTCAGCGACGATCAGCTTCGGAGCCTGGTCGTGCTTTTCGAGCCGGTCAGCGCCCGCGAGGGCGAGTTGCTCTTCGCCCAGGATGAGGCGGCCAGCGCCTTCTACATTCTCGTCGCTGGCGAGGTTTCGCTCCGCCAGGACGAGCGCGAGGTGTACCTCCTCAAACCACCCTGTGTCATCGGCGAGCTGGGCGCGGTCACGGGCATCACCCGCCACTGCCGCGCCGTGGTCGGGCCCGCGACCGTCCTCCGCCGGGTCGATTCGGCCAGGCTGCACGACTTCTGCTCCCGTCAGCCGGAGCTTGGCCTTGCCTTCCATCGCGCCTTGCTGCTCTCTGCCGCCGACAAGATTGCCCGCGACCAGCGACGGATGGCCGAGATGCGCGAGCACATCGTCGTCACGCAGAAGGCAATGAAGGGCCTGCGCGATTTCATCCTCGAAAGCCCGGATTCCCCCATCTCCGCCCGCGTGCACGGCGAGCTGGAAGGCCTGATTCAGCAGAACCGCCGCGCCAACTACCGCGTCGAGCCGCCGCCAGCTTTGGCTGCTTCGCTGCGTTTGGAGGACAGCCGCGTCGCGCCCATCGTCGAGCTTTCGCGCACGCACATCAGCGTCCGCTTGGCCGGCCCCGTTCCCGCGCCGGGGGGCGAGCTCGTCGGCGTCCTCGCCCTGGCCGGCCCCGAGATCCCGATCTCCGGCCGTGTGCTGCGCGTCCACAACGAACGCGTCGTGATCGCCCTCGATCTCCTGCTGGACGAGTTCGCCGCCGTCCTCGAAGGCTATCTGACCCGCGTGCAGATGCTCGACTTCCTGGTCTGAGCGGCACAGATCCGCCGACCAGAGGCGGCTTCGGATTCCGCGAGGCGAGCTGCGCGCTCTGGAGGAGCTGCTCAGGGCGATGGCGGTGCGATCAGCTCCTCCAGTCGTGCGCGAATGGAGGGGAGGGAGCTGCGCAGGCCGGAGACCGCCGCATCGAAGGTGGAGTACACGGTGGGCGTCGGATCCGCGCGCGCCGCATCTCCGATCACGTCCAGGTACCGATCGATGGTGGCATCCATCTCGGCCAAGGAGAACGGGCCCTCGAGCAAGGCGCGCGCCGCGCTGCGCCACCTGTCCGGATCCGTGTCGAGCGCGCGGAACACTGGGTCGCACCCGGGCGCCTGCGCCAGCCCGCCCCAATAGGGATAGGTCAGGCTGCAGTCCGTGGGGACCACGCTCCAGTGGGGTGCGGCGTGGTCGGGATTGATCCAGAACGTCGCGTCCAGGTCCCAGGGAATCAAGGTGAACTTGGTCGGCGATTCCTCATAGACGTAGTAGTTGTGGTTGTTGGTGGTTGTCCCATCCGTGTAGAAGTAGGTCGTGCCGTCGTAGCTGATGACCGCGTCCTCCACCGCCATGAATCGCGCCAGATAGTCGAGGTCCATGTACTTGCCCAGCGTGGTCAGCCGATCGGCATCGCTGGCGGCCATGAGGGTCTCGGCGAACCCCCGATAGCCGCTGACGTTTGCGGCTTCCTCGTTGGTTTCCAGGCCGGTCAGCAGTTGCTGATCTGAAGCGTGAGTCGGCCACACCTCTTTGTACAGGTTGCCGTCGGGGTTCTCCGGCCATCGGTGCGCGGTGAAGCGCCCGTCCACCGGCTCGACCATCCCGTACAGGCCCTGGGATTCGCCGTTGACCCGCAGCACCGCCCACGCCGAGCGCGGCGCGACGATGCCGGCGGCGCGAAAGAGGTCATAGGCCAGCTTCTCTTTCATGCGGCTGTCGTCGTATCTGTACGCGTTGAAGACCAGGGTCTTGAGGCCGAAGAAGCGTTGCTCGTCGAGGTATTCGCTGAATTTCAGCTTCATGCTCAGCCTCGGGCAGATCATGTTCCCGTCACTATCGAAGCATTCGTAGAGGGTCCCGTACGACCCCTTGAAGCGCAGCCCGACCGTGCCCACGGTACGCCCTTGGTAGCAGGCCTGGGCAGGCACGAACTGCTCGTCGCGCGCGTGGGCCTTCAGGTCTTCCCAGGCGGCCTGGGGAAGATAGAGGTCGAACGTCGGGACCGAGGTCGCCGCGAAGAGCATGTCCAAATCCCCGTCTTGCAAGGACGGATCGGCGGCGCCGCAGGGGCCCGCATCGACCTCGGCGGCGGCATCGTTGCCGGCGGCGTCCGGGCGTGGGTCCTCTGCCTTCTGATCGGATGTGCACGACGCGCACTGCAGGGCGGCCAGCGCAAGTGCCGTGACGGCGATGGCCGCGGTCGCGCGATGGCACCAGCCTTCGCGCAAGCCCCGCCGCTCACGATCCCATCTGTCGTTTGGGTCGGAGGGGGTGGGTTCACAGGGGTGCTTCGCCATGGCAAGTGCCTCCAGTAGCAAGGAGTCGCATGGAGAGCGGGACGGTCCAGGGCCCCTCTTCCATATGGGGGGGACGCCGTGGATGCTGATTGAATCGTGAGGGGCGAACCTCTAGGCTTCCGACTCGTGCTGGAGAGAAAGCCTCGGAACCAGGCGGCGAAATGTCTCCGTGGCCGTGTGGCGCTGCGCGTGTGTGTGGCTGCGCTGGGGCTTGCGGGACTTGGCGGGGGACGGGCGGCGGGGGCGGCGCCGGTGACCGAGGCGGCGGAGCAGACGGTGTCCGTGGTCGAAGGGGGGCGTGTCGCGGGGCAGACGACGGTCGAGAAGGCGCGACGCGACGGGCTGACGGTGGTCGATCTCTCGGACGATTGGCTGCCATACATCTTCTCGGAGGCGCCAGGGAAGCCGCAACCGCTGCGGTCCTATCTGCTCGACCTGGCCAACGCTCGGCTGCGCCGGGGCACGGCCTACACGCGGGCGCGCGAGGATCGCCACTTCGAGGCGTTCGGCGTATTCCCCAGCCTCAACCTGCTGCGGCAACGGCTGGCCGATCGCAAGCGCCACGTTTGCCACGATCGTGTGTCGGACAAGCCGCTGAACGGACTGCCGCCCAAAAGCGTCATTTTTCCAGAAGAGCCGGAGAAGCCCGCGAGCCCGGGGCCAGGCGAGGGGGGCGCCACGGCCCCGTCCACGCCGGAGCTCGCCAAGGATGAGCCGCCCCGCAAGCCCTTGAGCCCGGCGGCGCGGCGGGCGGTGATCGCCATGCAGGCACACCTGCGCTGCGAGGACCTTCTGCCCCGCAAGGCGAAGCGTGGACGCATGGACCGCCGCACGGTGGAGGGGCTGAAGATCTACCAGCGCCTGCACATGATCGCGGATCACGGACGCATCGATCTCGAGACGCGCGCCACGCTCGTGGCCGACAGCCGCGAGCACGATTTCCGGGCGCTGTTGCGCGCGTTGCGCGAGCGGGTTGCGGATGCGACGGGGCTCATCGAGGACGGTTCGGCCATGGGGGTGGGGGGCGAGGTGCAGGGGCGGGTGCTGGACAGTGCCGAATTCCGGCCGCTGCCTGCGCCATCCGAGACTCCACCCGCGGCGCAAGGCCGCGCGGTCGCCGCCCAGGCGTCGGCCAAGACCACACCGGCGCCGGATCTGATCGCCGCGGCCACGCATGCGGCCAGCCTGGCCCTTGGATGGACGTCACCGGAGGCCGTGCTCGCCAGCACGCTGGTCGTTCCCGCGGCGCCTTCCTCACGTCGGGTCGGGCGACGGGCAGCGGCGCGGGCGCCGGCCCCCCTGCCCACGACGGTCGCGCTCCGCTTGCCGCCGCTGCCGGCCTACCATGGCCCCACGATGGACCTTCGCGCGGAGATCGATCGCGGCGAGGTCGTCCTGGCGCGGCCGGCCTTCGACAAGGACGGCAAGAAGAAGTGGCGTCCCCCGGTCAAGGATCGCCCGACCCTCACGCTGTACGCGCGCGTGGGCGAGGGCGAGGTGGCGCTGGTTCGGTGGCCGACCACCATCGGCGGCTGGAAGACCATCCAGCGCTCCGACGGCAGTATGGCGCTCAAATACAAGGCCTCGGTCACCGGCGATGCCATCTGGGCGGACGTCCTGGCCACCCCGACCTGGCACCCCGCGCCGGGCATGCCCACGCGCAAACTGCTCATCAAGCGGGGGGACGTGTGGGAGCCCAAGACCGAGATCATGGGCCCAGGCTACCGCGCGGCCTACGGCCTGGTGGCCATCGTGCATAACCAGATCGAGAGCCTCAACGATCGGGGCGAGCCCCAACTGGTTGACCATCGTATCCGTACCCACGGCACTCCCGCCTACCGCTCGGTCAAGCGCGGCGAGAGCAGCGGCTGCCACCGCCTGCACAACCACCTGGCCCTGCGATTGGCGGGCTTTCTCGTTCGACACCGGGCACACGTGCGCCACGGGCTGGTGCCCGAGGATTATGTTCGGCGGCTGCAGTACGAGGGGCAGGAAGTGGCCCTGGAGAGCGAGAACAAAGGGTACCGCTTCGAGCTCTCGCCGCCCGTGCCGGTGACCGTGCTCGACGGGGACATCCGCGGCAACGCCCGAACCGTAAGGGGCCTGGTGCCGCTGACCGTGGTCCCCTGAGCGACCTTCTGGCAACGCGCCGTGGCGTCAGCCGTGCCCCCCCCCCCCGGGCGGCGCGGGCGAGCCGCGTCAGGAAGTGACCTCGGTGGTGGAGGTGCTCTGAGTGCCGGACGTGCTGGCCTGCAGGAGAGCCATGAGCTGCTTGTAGGCGAAGGCCATGCGATCGTTGGCGCCGGCGGTGCTGTCGTCCTGGGCGACGCTCTGGCTCGCCTCTGACGAAGACGCCGACTCGGATTCGGCCTCGTCGGGCGGCGGGCCAGGAGGCGGGCCGGGCGGCGGGCCCCCCTTGCCGCGCATGGAGTCGGCCTTCTCCAGGGCCGACGACAGCTCGTCCTTCGAGATCACGCCGTCCCCGTCTCCATCCAAGTTGGCGAAGAGCTCGTCCACCGAGTTGGTCGATTCGCTGCCGTTGGCGGCCTCGCTGGCCTTCTGCAGCTCCGCCTTGGAGATGGCGCCATCACCGTCCTGGTCCAGATCGGTGAGCATCTTCTCCGCGGCCCGCTCTGCGAGCTTCTTCCGCATTTCATCGAAGTTGAGGGCGCTCGCCCCACTGCTGATGCTGGATACCGACATCGTGCGCTCCTTTCGCTGTGGCAATTCTCTCTTCGGCACCCCGGGCCGGGAGCTTGGTAGTCCGACACAATTCGAAACAAAGCCGGGCCGCTTCACAGTCTGAAACACTACCGACATGGCGGCGCAAGACTGGGTGCTCACTCTGGGAGGCGAAGGAGGTCCCATGCATCCGATGAAACTGATACCGGCGTTCCTGCTTGCTCTCGCGGCCGCACTGGTGCAACCCGGCCTAGCCCAAGGTGAAGACAGCAACCGGCCGCCACCCCGCGAGCCGCCGCCCGAGGCGTTCCAGGCCTGCCAGGACAAAGCGGCGGGCGATGCGTGTACGGTCAAGCTGCCCGACCTGACACTGGACGGCAAGTGCGTGAAGAGTCAGCAAGACGAGCGCGTGTTCTGCATGCCCTCGCAGATGCCGCCGCCGCCGCCCCGGTAACAACTCACCCGTGGAGGGGCGGGCCCCTGCCGCCCCTGCACATAGCAGGGCCGCTGACGGAGGCCTATTCTCATGACCATGTCCCTGGACAGCACGTCGCCTCCGATTCGTGTCCTTCTGGTCGAGGACGACGCGCGCCTGGCCAGTCTGACCACGCGCTATTTGCAGAGCCACCATCTCGATGTGACGTGCGCGGCCGACGGCGAGGCCGGATTGGCCGCCGTGAACCGGCAGCGCTTCGACGTGGTGCTGCTCGATGTGATGTTGCCGCGTATGGATGGGCTGCGCCTCTGCCAGGAGATCCGCGCGCGCAGCGACGTGCCCGTCATCATGCTCACCGCGCGGGGTGAGGAAGCGGATCGCGTGCTCGGGCTGGAGAGCGGCGCCGATGACTACGTGGCCAAACCGTTCTCGTCGCGCGAGCTCTTGGCGCGCATCCGGGCTCAGGCCCGTCGCGCCCGTGGTCAGGTCGGCCCGCAACCCGGACGTACCATTCGCCTGGGCGGGCTGGTGCTCGACACCGGCACGCTCAGTGTGACCCTCCACGACCGCGAGATTCGCCTGACTTCCTACGAATTCAACCTGCTGCGCGTGCTGGCCGAGCGTGCCGGTCGTGTGCTGTCGCGCGAGCAGCTCCTCGACCTCGTCAAGGGCAGCGCCGAGGAGGCCTTCGATCGCTCCATCGACGTCCACGTCTCGCGGTTGCGCCAGAAGCTGGAGGCGGATCCGCGCCATCCCCGTTTGCTCAAGACGGTGCGCGGTTCCGGCTACTTGTTGGCCGGGAGTGAGCCGTGAAGGACTCGCGCATCCCCGCCACGCGCCTAGCGGTGCGCATCTACGTGGTCATCCTTCTGGCCTTTCTGGCCATCGCCGCTCTGCTCGTGGTCTCGGTTCGGTTTCGCAGCGACTTGCGCTGGCGACGCGCGTTCGCGCTGGCGCCCGAACTGAGTCAACTCTGCACCACCCACGCCCCCGGCTCGCCGGAGCTGAATGCCAAGCTGGAGGGCATTCAGCGCGACACGGGGGCCGAGGTGACCCTCTACTCCAGTGACGGCAAGCTGTTGGGAACGTCCGCCCGGCACGCGCCGCCCCCGGTGCCCGAGGCGCAGCGGCGCGCGGGGCGGCTGCCTGAGCCGTTCCTCGACGGCCAGCCGCCCGTGGGCGCTCTGCCTTCGCTACCCGGAGCCCCGCCACCCGCAGGTCCTTCGGCCAGTCCTTCCGGGCCGCCGTCTGGGCCTGTGGCCCCGCGACCCGAACCGCCCCCCGACGGTCATCCGCCCGCGCCCATCGTGCACGTGCTGCCCCTCTCCATCGCCAACCTGCCGGGCGCCTACGCCATCGTGCGTATCTTTAACGGATTCCCGCCACCACCGGCGCCGGTCACGGAGATCGTCGTCGTGCTGGTGTGCCTGGGCCTGGCTTCTGTGACCCTGGCCGTGATGCTGGCGCGGCCCCTCAAGCAGATCGCGGGGGCCGCGCGGGCCTTCGGCGCCGGCGATCTGTCGGCCCGCTCGCAACTCAAGCGCCGCGATGAAATGGGCGAGCTGTCGCGCACGTTCGACGAGATGGCCGATCGGGTGACCCAACTGCTGAACGCGCAACGCGAGTTGATGGCCAGCGTGTCGCACGAGATTCGTACGCCCCTGGCGCGCATGCGCGTGGCCCTGGACCTGGCGCGCGAGGGGGATGCCCAGATGGCCCAGCAGTCTTTGGCCGACATCGCCCAGGATCTCGGCGATCTGGAGCAGCTTGTGGACGACGTGATGACCATGGCCAGGCTCGAAGCGCAGAGCGCGCGCCTCATCCCGCCGCTGCGTCGTGCCCCCATCGACGCGCGCCACATCGCGGAGCACGCCCTGGCCCATTTCAGCGCCGCGCACGCCGACCGCCCGCTGGACGTGGACTTGCCCGCGCAGCCCATCACCATCGACGGCGACCAGAACCTGCTGCGCCGGGTGCTGGAGAATCTGCTCGAAAACGCGCACAAATACAGCCCTGCCGAGGCCAGCATCCGCATGGTTGTGCAACGGAGTGAGGGCGCGGCACGCTTCATGGTTGCCGACAAAGGGCAGGGCATCGCGGCCGAGGACCTGCCGCACGTCTTCCGCCCCTTCTTCCGCGCCGACAGAAGCCGCAACCGGGGCACGGGAGGCGTGGGCATGGGGCTGGCGCTGGCCAAGCGGATCGTGGAAGCCCACGGCGGCGACATCAGGATCGAGAGTCAGGTCGATCAGGGAACCGCGGTCACCTTTCAGGTCCCTGTTTGATGAGGGGCGAGGCGTCTCCCGCCATGGGCAAGGGCGCGAAGAGCCGGCTCACGTTGCCCTCGCTGAGGAGCGGTCCCGCGCCGGGCGCGCCGAGGATGCCGTCGGCCAACAGTTGCTTGCGCCGCTGCAGCCGCATCATCTCTTCCTCCACGCTGCCGGCCACGATCAATTTGTGCACGAACACCGGCTTGCGCTGCCCGATGCGGTGGGCGCGATCGGTGGCCTGGGCTTGCGCGGCCGGATTCCACCACGGGTCGTAGTGGATCACGGTGTCCGCGCTGGTCAGGTTGAGTCCCGCGCCGCCCGCCTTCAGGCTGATGAGGAAGACATCGGCCTGGCCACGCTCGAAAGCATCGATCGGCTTTTGCCGGTTGGCCGTGGCGCCCGTCAGCTCGACGAAGGCCACGCCCTTGTCGCGCAGCCAGTGGGCCATGCGGGCCAGCATGCGCGTGAACTGCGAGAAGACCAGGACGCGCCGGCCCGCCGCCAGTTGCTCTTCGAGCAGCGACGCGAAGTAACCCCACTTGGCCGACTCGGGCACGTCGCGACCGCGCTCGCCCAGCAGGGGCGGGTCGCAGCAGCACTGACGCAGCTTCATCAGCGCGTCCAGGATGGTGATGGTCGACGACGAGAACCCGCGCTCGCCGATGGCCTGGCGAACCTCGGCGTGGGCGGCCACGCGCAGGCTCTCGTAGAGGTCGCGCTGCGTCCCCTGCAGCTCGATGGGATGCAGGATCTCGGTCTTGGGCGGCAGGTCCCGCGCCACCTCCTCCTTCATTCGGCGCAGCAGATAGGGCGCGACGCGCAGGCGCAGCTCGTTCAGGCGTTCGGCGTTTCCGTGTTCAATCGGAGCCACGTAGCGCTCGCGGAAGGTATCTTCCTCGCCCAGTAAGCCGGGATTGAGGAAATCCAGGAGCGACCACAGCTCGCCCAGGTGGTTCTCGAGCGGCGTGCCCGTCAAGCAAAGGCGATGGCGCGTGCGCAGATTCATCAGGGCGCGACGGGACAGGCTGCGCGTGTTCTTGATGGCCTGGGCCTCGTCCAGGATCAGCAGATGGAAGTCCAGGCGGGCGGCCTGCTCTTCGTCTCGCAGCAGGGTGCCGTAGGTGATGAGCCCGACGTCGTGATGGGACAGGCTCTTCCACAGCGCGCGCCGGTCGTTGCCCCGCAAGGGCAGCACGCGCAGCGCGGGGGCGAAACGATGGATCTCCCGTCGCCAGTTGCCCAGCAGGCTGGTGGGCGCCACGACCAGCACCGGCGCCGTGAGCCGCCCCTCGGTCTTCTCGCGCAGGATGTGGGCGATGGTCTGCAGCGTCTTTCCCAGCCCCATGTCGTCGGCCAGGATGCCGCCCACCTGATGCGCCGCCAGGTGCTGCAAGAAGGCCAGACCCTCGGCTTGATAGGGGCGCAAGGTGGCCAGCAGCCCGGGCGGCGGATAGGCGGCCACCTGCGGCGCGGAGGTGAACGAGCGCGCCCGCTCGAGCGGTTCCGTGGCCCCGTACCAGTGCAAGGGTTGGTCGGCGAAGGCCTGATCCAGGCGCGCCAGGGCCGTGGCCTGTCCCGCGCTGAAGCGCACCGGCTTGGCCTCGTCGCCGTACAACTCGCGCAGCACGCCCGCCAGGATGCGGAGTCGCTCGGGCGGCATGAGCACGTAGTCGCGCTCGCCCACGGGCAGGCACAAGGGACGCCCGCCCGCCGGAAACAGGGACTCCAGGCGTGCCAGCGCGGGCACCCGCTCCAGCATGTGCAAGAGAGCAGGCAGCAGGTTCACCCGCCGTCCCTCAACTTCGATGCCCAGTTCCAGGTCGAACCAGTTGGGGCGCTCGCCCGCGGGTTCGAGGTCGGCAAACCACGGCGGCTCGGGCGCGACGATGCGCCAGGGAAAATCGCTGGCGATGTCCACGCGGAACCCTTGCTCGCGCAAGCGCGGCACGGATGCGGCGAGAAAGGCGCAGATGTCCTGGTCGTGTCCGTCCGCGCCGATGACGTACTCACCGCCGTGGGGCAGACGCCCCACCAGGCCGTCCACGCAGTCGACCTCCACGGCGCCCTGACGCTCCAGCAGCATACGCGTGTGGCGCTCGGCCACCCGATCACGCTCGCCGCCCGCGTATTCGAAGGTCAGATCGATGAGCGCCACCCGTTCCGGCTTGGCCCCCTGGCGCGCGGGCATGAGCGTTTCGTGCCGCAGGCGCAGGCAGGGCACGAAGCGAAGCGGCGAATCCGACTGCGCCATGGGCCTTCCTTGGTACAGGAAGCCCTGCCTTCCTGTCCACCACGCCGGCCTCGTCCTGGCACGCCGTTGCCGCGCTGAAACGCCGCTCGGCGGAGAGGAAGCGTCAGCCCTGTCCGCGCTGCTGAGGTGAGGCGGCTGAAGGGGCGGAGTGCGATCGCTTGACGCCCAGACTCCACGGGCGTACGATTTCACAAACAATGACAAAGCGTCGAAACGTCGCGCTCCCTTCGATGACCGAGGTCCAGACGCGCGCCGCGCCGAAGGGCCATGGGGTCCGGGAGGAGATCCTCGCGGCCGCGCTGGCGCTCGTCCAACGTCAGGGATTCCGTAAGACGACCATAGATGACGTCGCGCGGGCCATGGGGCGGGAGCGAAGCTGGGTCTACTATTACTTCCCGGGCAAGCAGGAGCTCGTGGGGGCGCTGGTGGATGGCGAATTCAGCAAGATCGCGCGTGCGGTTCGAGTCGAGGTTGAGCAGCAGAAGGATGCGGCCGGACGTCTGCGCGCCTACATGGCCGGCCGAACCCAGGCGATCGCCGCCCACTGCGCGTTGTACGAGCAAACGCTGCCCGAACTGCGCGCCGCCGGTGACTTCTACAATCTGGCCAGCAGACGACGGCTCTTCGACGAAGGCGAGCAGCGCTACTTCGCCGACATCATCCAGGACGGCGTGCGCACCGGACAATTCCGTTCCTTGAGCGAGGCCGAGATCATCATCTTCACCCGCTTCGCATTCTCGGCCATTCGCGGAATCGAGTTGGACCTGATGCTCGATGGCGGCCGCGTTGCCGATTTGAAGGCGCAGATTCAGCTCTCTCTGAACCTCCTCTTCCGAGGGCTGTTGGCGGACTAGTCCTCCGGCCCGTCCAAGCAGAGCGATCTCTTGTGCCCGTCACCAAAGGAGCTTTCATGATGCGCGTCCACCGTTCCACAAGTGCACACAGGGTGTTGAATTGGGTGTCTGTAGGCGTCGCATCCGTGGTCGCCTGCTCGGCTCCGCCTTCGCTGCCGCCACCGGCTCCTACGGTGATCGCCTGTCCCGCGGTGCGGGCGGACTCGGCCCGCGAGCTGCGCCTGAGCGGCGTCGTCGAGGCGGAGCGATCGACGGCTGCCAGCTTCGCCGTGATGGGCACGGTGGAGCGAGTCTTGGTGAAGGAGGGCGAGTCGGTCAGGCGGGGGCAAGTGCTGGCCCGGCTTTCTCCTCGCTCGTATGAGGACGCCCTGGGCATCGCCAAGGCCAAGGCCGACCAAGCCGAGGACGCCTATCGGCGCCTCGAACCCATGTACCGGAACCAGACCTTGCCCGAGGTGAAGATGGTCGAGATCGAGGCCGGCCGCCGCCAGGCGCGTCTGGCCCTGTCCATGGCGCGCAAGAACCTCGACGATACGGTGCTGCGCGCGCCCGAGGCGGGCGTGGTGGCGCGCCGCCACATCGAGCCGGGGGTGAACGTGACGCCTGGGCTGCCCATCGTCACGCTGGTGCAAACCAAGACCGTGCTGGCAACCGCACCGGTGCCGGAGGTGCACGTGGCCCAGGTGAAGAAGGGCGATGCGGCCCGCGTGAGGCTGCCGGCGAGTGGAAAGACCGTGGCAGGCACGGTCCGGGAGATTTCGGTGTTGGCGGATCCCTTGACCCGCACCTACGAAATCAAGATCGCGCTGGACAACTCGGCCGACGAGCTGCGCATCGGCATGGTTGCCGATGTTCGCCTGCGCCTGCCAGGGCAGGGCCAGGCCATCCTGGTGGCACCCGAGGCGATTCGGGTCGACGAGAACGGCTCTCCTTGCGCCTTCGTGGTGGGGCCGGATTACAAGCTGACGCGGCGGAAGCTGGAGGTGGGGGGATTCGTCGAAGAGAAGACGGCCGTCACCAAGGGACTCGCCGAGGGCGAGCTGGTCGTCACGTCGGGGACACCCATGCTGGCGCAGGGAATGACGGTTCGCGTGGTCAAGCCGGAGTCTCGCCGATGAGCGGCAGGAGTCTCGTCGAGCGGGGAATGGCGCAGTGGCGCATCGTCGTCACCTTCACCGCCGTGTTGGTGGGCTTCGGCTGCTACGCGCTGGCCACCATGCCGCGCCAGGAGTTCCCCGACTTCACCATCAGGCAGGGGCTGGTCGTCGGCGTGATGCCGGGCGCGGGCTCCAAGGAGGTGGAGGAGCGGCTGGCCAAGCCGGTGGAGGAGTACCTCTTCAGCTTCAAAGAGGTCGAGAAGAAGAAGACCTATTCGGTCTCCAGCGACGGGAGACTGGTGGTGTTCGTCGAATTGCGCCCCGAGATCAGAGGCGCGGACGCGCCGGCATTCTGGGCCAAGCTGCGCCATGGGCTGAACGAGCTGAAGGCTCAGAAGCTGCCTGGGCAGGTGCTCGCACTCATCGGCAACAACGACTTCGGCGACACGAGCGCGCTG
The DNA here is from genome assembly GCA_023438785.1 of Pseudomonadota bacterium. GTDB lineage: Bacteria > Myxococcota_A > Polyangia > Fen-1088 > Fen-1088 > Fen-1137. The sequence continues at coordinate 16,040 of JAEXQJ010000075.1, read as the reverse complement.
CTGTTCACGGTGGTGGCCGAGGGACGCAGCCCGCGCGATGTGGCCAAGTACGTCGAGGTGCTGCAGGCGAACCTGCGCCGGATCGAGGCCACGTCCAAGGTCATGACCGTGGGCGCCCAGCAGGAGGTCATCCGGGTGACGCTGTCTCGCGAGCGCCTAGCGCGCAGCGGGGTACGTCCCGCGATCGTGTGGACGACCCTGCAGGGCCTGGGGGTAGCGCCGGCGCCAGCTCGACTGGACACGGACCAGTTGGAGATGCCCATCCACGTGCACAAGGTGCTGCGCTCGGAGGCGGAGCTGGGTGACACGATCCTGCTCTCGCTGCCCACCGGGGGGCAGGTGCGGCTCAAGGACGTGGCCGAGATCAAGCGCGAGTACGGTCACGACGACGCCTACGTCCGCTTCAACGGCCAGAGCGCGGTCGTCGTGTCCATCGAGATGCAGTCGGGGAACGACATCACGCGTTTCGGGGAGGAGGTGGACCGGGCGCTCGAGCAGACGCGGAATGAGTTGCCCCCCGGCGTGACCATCACGCGCGTGGCCGACCAGCCCAAGGTGGTCAAGACGTCGGTCGGCCACTTCCTGCGCGACTTCGGCCTGGCCATCGCCTCGGTCATCGTGGTGACGATGTTGCTGCTGCCGCTGCGGGTGGCGGCGGTGGCCGCGATCAGCATCCCGCTGTGCATCGCCATCACCCTGGGGGTGCTAAACGCGCTGGGGATTCAGCTCCAGACCGTGTCCCTGGCGGGCCTGGTCGTGGTGCTCGGCATGGTGGTTGACAACGCCATCGTGGTCATCGACGACCACGTGGACAAATTGGATCATGGGCTGGATCCCTGGACGGCCGCGTGGAAGAGCGCCCGCGAGCTGACCGTGCCGGTGTTCACGGCCACGGTGGCCATCATCCTCTCGTACGTCCCCATGCCGCTCTTTCTGACCGGCATGTCGGCCGACTTCGTGGGCAGCCTGCCGATCACCGTCGCGGTGGCGCTGATCGCCAGCATGCTCATCGCGATCCTGCTGGTGCCGGTCATGAACTGGCGGTTCATCCGTCGCGGACTGCATCGTCAAAATGGCAAGCCCTCCCTGCTCGATCGTCTGCAAGCCGTCTTCGACCGCAGCCTGGAGGCCGCTTTCCGCCACCCTCGGCTGACGCTGGCCTTGGGGGCGGGGTCCATCGCGGCGGCCTTGCTGATCGCCGCCGGCATCCCGCAGCAGCCATTTCCCAAGGTCGACCGGAATCAATTCGCCGTGGAGGTGTACTTGCCCAGCGGGCGCAGTCTGGCCGAGACCGATCAGGTCATCCGGCGACTCGAACGTGAGCTGAAGGCCGACCCACGCGTCGTGAACGTGACCGCCTTTGTCGGGCAGGCCTCGCCCCGCTTTCACACCGTCTATGCCCCGCACATGCCCGGACGCAACTACGGCCAGCTTCTAGTGAACACACGCGACGACGAGGCGACCCTGGAGGTTTTGCACGACAGCGAGGAGCGGCTCTCGGGCACCTTCCCCGAGGCGTGGATTCGCTGGAAGCAGCTCGAGCTGATGAATGGCAATCCCGTCGAGGTTCGGCTGTCGGGCGAGGACATCACGGCCCTGAAGACCGTCGCCTCCAAGCTGGAGGCCCACGCCCGCACCATCCCCGGCGTGGTGTGGGTGCGGAACGACTATGAAGAGGCTCTGCAGGTGGTCGACGTGGTCCCGGATGCGGATGCCTGCGCGCAACTCGGTGTGCCGCCGGCCATGTTGCAGGCCTCGCTGGCTATTGGTTCACAGGGCCTGACGGTCGGCACCATCTGGGAGGACGACTACCCGGTGCGCGTGCTGCTCAAGGACGACGAGCGCACCTCCGGAGGCATCGAGGGCCTGCGCCAGCAAGTCGTTTCGTCCATGCTGGGTGCGGTCTCGGTGCCGCTCGAGCAACTGGCGTCCCTGCGCCCCGCCTGGCAGGACGGGGCCATCGTCCGCCGCAACGGCGTTCGCACGCTCACCGTGCACATGGACATCGCGCGCGATGCCCTCGGCTCGCAGGTCCAGCGACAGGTCGAGTCGTACGTGGCGGGCCTGGAGCACCCGGGCGTGCGCGTCGAGTACGGCGGCGAGAAGGAGCTCGCCGAGGAGGTCTTCGTGCCGATGTTCTTCTCCATGGTGGTCAGCATCGGGCTGATCGGCATCGTGCTCCTGTGCCAGTTCCAGCGCTTTCGCAAGGTGGGGTTGGTGATGTTGACCATGCCGCTTAGCCTGTTGGGCGCGTTCCTCGGCCTGTTGGTCGCGCACTATCCGTTCTCGTTGACGGGCTTCATCGGGATCATCGGCTTGATGGGGATCGTGGTGCGCAACGGGGTCATCCTGGTCACCTACGCCGAGGAGCTGCGCCGCGATCAGGGGCTCAACGCCCTCGACGCGGCCATGGCGGCCGGCAAGCGCCGCATGCGTCCCATTTACCTGACCTCGGTGGCCGCCGCCATCGGCGTGATTCCCATGATCCTCAGCCGCTCCACCCTGTGGGGGCCGCTGGGCACGGTGACCTGCTTCGGCTTGTTGCTGGCCATGGTGATCACCCTCTTTGTATTGCCGGTCGCCTATTGGCGGCTGATGCAAAGAGAGGAGGCCCGCGCCGCCAGCAAGGCACCGGCGATGGCCGTCGTCCTGGGACTCTTCGCGCTCACGTTCACCTGGCCCGCCCAGGCGCAGGAGGGGCCGTACACTCTCGCCCGCTGCCGCGAGCTGGCGTTGCAGAACAACGCCCGCGTGCAGGAGGCCAGGCTGGAGATCGAGGCCGCTCAGGAGACCAAGGACGCGGCCTTCACCAAGTACTTCCCTCAGGTCTCGGCCTCGGCCGTCGGGTTGCTGGCCGCCAGACCCCTGATGGAAATGCAGACCCACGGCGGCGACCTGCCGGTCTATGACGGCAATCCGGCCAATCTGGCCAACCCCACCCAGTTCGCGTACATGCCCGGCGGAACCATGAGCCTCGCCGAGCACGTCACGACGCTGGCGCTGTCCGCGACGCAGCCTCTCTACGCGGGTGGCCGCATTCGCCATGGCAACCAACTGGCCGAGCTGGGCGTGCAGATCGCGAAGGACCAGGCCGTCCTGGCGCGACGGGACGCGCTGGCACTGACGGAAGAGAAGTACTGGCGGCTGGTCACCTTGGCCGAGAAGCTGCGCACGCTCGACGCCTACGAGACGCTCCTCGAGTCGTTGGATCGCCAGGTGAAGGCCGGCGTCGCTGCCGGACTGCTCACGCGCAACGATCTGCTCAAGGTGTCGCTGAAGCGTTCCGAGGCCCGAGCCGATCGTTTCCGCCTGGAGAGCGGTCTGCAACTGGCCGCGCGCGATCTGCGGCAGCACATCGGCCTTGGCGACAGCGATCGCATCAGCCTGGCCGACGGCCTGGAACCCCCGCCGGATCCAGCGCCCCTGGCCGTGCAAAGAGAAGGCGCCGCGGCTCGGCGGCCAGAGCTGCGCCTTTTGGCGGGTGCGGTTCGCGCGGAGCGACTGCAGACCTCTCTCAAACGCGGCGAGATGCTGCCCACGCTCGCGGTGGGCGGCGCCGTGTACCGCGCCGACGTGAGTGGCATGCCGGGCACGACCAACGCCCTTGTCTTCGGCACCCTCAGCGTGCCCCTGTCCGGGATCTGGGAGGGCAGCCACGCCACCGCGAGCCAGCGCCGCAAGGAGGCGGTGGCCACGCGCAAGTTGGACGACACCCGCGAGCTGGTCAATCTGGAGATCGAGAAGACGTGGAGCGACCTGGCGGCGGCCTGGCGCGTATCTCTGGTCTCTGAGGAAGCGCTCACCCAGGCGGATGTAAATCTGAAGGAAGAGAGCGATCGGTACGCCAACGGGCTGAAGACGTTCTCGGACGTGCTGGAGGCCCAGGTCCTGCGTCAGCAGACCGTGGACCACCGCCTCGATGCCCGAGGCGAGTACTGGCTCAAGCGTTCAGCGTATCTGCGCGCGGTCGGGAGCGAGGAGACGATGCCCTGAGAACAACGGCCTTCTGCTCGCGTCCGGTGCCCGGCGTGGTGGTCCGAGCTCGGCACGGGGCGCAGACGCCCATTGGAGGTGACCCATGCAATTCGTACCCACAGCCAGAGATGCCGCAGCACTGAGTCCGGAGGCCGTCGCTATCGAAACGCACGGCTGCCTTCCGGAGGTCTGCAATGAGACGGGAGGGTGGCGGACTCTCACGGCGCCGCTCTGGGAGGAGCGACAGGCGCGCTTTGTCCGTGATCTTTGTCCCCGACGGCTCACTGATGAGGCCCCGGAGCGGTGCAGATCGAAATTGTCGGCGACCGCGGTGACAGAAAACGCCAGCGGCGGTGTTCTTGGTCTGAGTCGGTCATCAACCCTTCGACGTCAGGAAGAAGCCACGAACACCGCTGCTGAAGTCATAGCCCAGAGTCTCGCTTCTCTGCCGTCGATGCGCGGTTCTGCCGTGCGGCGGTGGTCGAGGTGCGAGCCCGCGGAGAGAACTTCGCGCGCGCCCAGACGTACGGGTGGCGGCCCATCCGCAAAGCGGCCCCGGGGTTGAGGCGACGGCCATGAAGAATCGAGACTCGACACCGGAGCCGCTGCGCATGCCCGACTGGGAGACGCTCGAACACCCTCGCTGGCACTCGGGCCTGCTCACCGCGCTGGAGCAGGAGCTGAGCAACGCGGTGACGGTGATGTCGGGATGGGTGCAATGGGTGGAGAGACCGGACTGCGAGGATCTGGAACGCAAGAAGGCCGCGAAGAACACGCGCGGCGCGATCAACCGCCTCCGCACGGCCCTTCGCTGCATGTCGATGGGGCCCAAGCAGACGTTCAGCCATCTCGCCATCATCGACTTGAATGAGCTCGTCACGTCGGCACTGCGGGCACTGGACCCTCGCGTCCGTGAGGCGTTCGACGTGCGTTGGAGCCGAGAGCCGGAGCTGGCCTCGGTGATCGGCGACGCGGCGGCGCTCGAACACGTCGTTGTCAATCTGATCATGGACGCCGCCAACGCCGGTCAGCCAGGCGATCGCATCATCGTCGAGACTTCCAGCGTGCAGACCACTCCGTTCGGCCGCGACGCAGATGGTGAGGAGGTCCGGCAGCCGCACGTCCAGCTCGTGATCCGCACTCAGGCCATCGGCCCGAGGGCAGGCGTGGAGGCCGCCGGCGCGGAGACCACCTCCGGCGCGCTCTGGGTTCCGCCCATCTGCAATCGCATCGTTCAGGAGCACGCGGGCGCTCTACGTGTCGCCTCGTGCCCGGACTCCCCGCGGGTGGCAAGCCTGTTTCTTCCGACGTGCCACGCGGTGATCGAGGGCCGGCCATCCAGGACGGAGGAATGCTGAAGTGGCCGAATCCCCCCACCGATCGAACACCTGGCGCGCCATCACGCTCATCCTCACCCTGGTAGGGCTGCTCGTGCTGGCCATCGCCATCCGGCGGGCCCTCGCCGAGGCCGCCATTCGTCTCGTCGGAATCACCGCCTTGGCTCTGGCCGCGTTGCCGCTCTTCGCGGCGTGGACCGTGGCCTCCACGCTTGGCTGGCGGGCGGTGCTGGTCGGCGCGGGCGTGCAGCAGGTCTCCCTGGCGCGCCTGTTCGTGCTCCGAATCCAGGCACAATCGATCAACCTGGTCCTGCCTGCCTTGGGCCTGGGCGGCGATGCCTTCCGTGCCTCGGTGCTGGCGCGCGCGACCCGCCAGGGTCCGGCCAGCACGGCCTCCGTCGCCTTGGACACGGCCGCGTCCATCGTGGCCTGTCTGCTCTTCGCGGGGCTGGGCACCCTCGTCGGCTGGAACGCCATGCGGTGGTCCGAACCTCTGCGTGGGCTGGCCGTGCTCGGTTCCCTGGCCATCGCGACCGCCGCCTGGTTCGCGCCGTCCATCGTCCCCCGTCTGGCGGCGTGGTCGTGGCTGCGGCGGTGGGAGCGACCGCTGCGCTCCATGGCCGCGGCGATGGGACTGGGACGCAGGAGCGGATATGGACGCGCCATCGCGTGGCACCTCATGGAACGGCTTCTGATCGTCGGCGAGGTGTGGGTGTACGCGTGGGCCTTGGGCGTGCACCTGTCACTCGTCGACGCGGTCTTCGCGACGGCGCTCATGACCGTGCTGAGCTCGGCGTTGTTCTTCGTCCCCGGCCAGGTGGTCGCGGCGGACGGAGGTCTGGCGCTCGGTCTGGTCTGGGCCGGGGCGCCCTGGGAAGTGGGCATCGCGGTCGCGCTCGCGCGCCGGCTGCGCCAATTGCTGGTGGGCACCGTGGGGATGCTGCTCTCGCTCGCCGATTTGCGCCGGAGTGGTCGCACCAGCGAGCAGCGTCGCGAGTTGCAGGTGCTGTCTTCGCGCCAGCGGATGGAGGGCTAGGATGCGCGTCCTTTACATCCTTCCCGCCGAGGGCTTCGGTGGTGCCGAGCGACAGGGAGTGGTGCACGTCGCCAATCTGCCCCGGCTCGGCATCGAGGTCGTCGCCGCGGCCGGCCCTGGGCAGCCCATTTGCACTCAGCTCGCCCGGGCCGGCGTGGATGATTTTCTGTTCTGCCAAGACCTTCCCCGTGCTGCCACGCCATCTGCCGGGCTTGCTGGCCGCCTGGGGCGCCCTTTCCAATACCTGCGGAGTTGGTCGAGGAGCGTTCGCGCGCTCACCTCCTTGGGCCGCCGACGAGCCGTGGACGTGGTCTTCGCCAGCCGCACCTTCGGCTGGGTGGTGGGCAGCGCGGTCGCCCGCCGCCTCGGGGTTCCCGTGCTCTGGCGCGCGGGCAGCCAGCCGTCACGGGCTGCCCACACCTTTGCCCTGCGCTATCTGGCGCCGCTCATTGCGCCCGACCTGCTTGTGGCCAACAGCGAGCTCGGTTGCCGCACCTACGCGGGACTCCTTCACGTTCCAACGGCCGTTCTACGCAACGGCGTGGACACGGAGCGCTTCTCCCCGGGGCGCGCGCGACAACGCCTGCGGCACGAGCTGGGATTCGGGATGGCGCCCGTCGTGGGGCTGGCGGCCCGGCCCGCCCCCGAGAAGGGGCTCGACTGCTTTGCTCGCATCGCGCAGACGGTTGGACGAGCCATACCGAGCGTGCGTTTCTTGATCGCCGGAGATTTTCCGCTGCGGGCGCGCTACCAGGAGTCCTTCGCCGCGCAGGGCCTGGCCGAGCGCGTGACCTTCCTCGGCCATGTGGACGATGTGGAGTCCTTCTATGCGAGCTGCGACGTGGTGGTGCTCACCTCGGGGCGCCAGTCGATCGAGATGTCGTCGAACGCGATCCTCGAAGCCATGTCCACGGCGCGCCCGGTTGTGGTGACCAACGTCGGCGGCATGACGGAGGCGGTTCGCGATGGCGTGGACGGTTTCGTCGTGGCGCCCGACGACCCGGCAAGCTTTTCACAGCGGCTCTCGCTCCTGCTGGCCAATCCTGAGTTGCGCCGGCACTTCGGCGATGCGGCCCGGAGGCGGATCCTGGCGCACTACTCGCAGGCGCGAGTCGTCGCCGATCTGGCGGAGCTCCTGACCCTGGCCTGCCGTCGCGAGAGCAAGCCCGCGCCCCAGAGTCTGGTCGCACGTGCCCACAAGGAGGCGTCTTGATGAAGCCTGAGCCAAGCACCCATCCACCCACCAGGCGGGAACTGTCGCCCCTGTCGGTGATTCGACCCACCAGGCGGGAACTGTCGCCCCTGTCGGGGATTCGACAGTTCGCGCTCGGGCTTCTGCGTGGCAGCCCACGTACGGTCTTCCTCGAAGTCACTCTGCGCTGCAATGCCCGCTGCGACTTCTGTCGCTACTGGAAGGAGCCCGTGGGCGCGGAAATCAGTGATTTCCGCCCCATCGTGAAGCACTTCTCGCCGGTGTCGGTGACCCTGACGGGTGGCGAGCCACTCTTGCGCTCGGACATCTGCCACATCGTGGACGACATCAAGTCGTCGGGCGACTACTTCGTCTCGCTGATCACCAACGGCATCAGGCTCGACATGGACCGCGCCCGGCAACTCCGTGCCGCCGGACTCGACGGGCTGTCGGTCTCCTTGAACTACGTCGACGAAGCCCAGGATAGGGAGAAGCACGTGCCGGGCCTGTACAAGCACCTTTCAGAGGTCTTGCCCCACCTTGCCGAGTTGCGGTTTCCACGGTTGAGCCTGAATACCGTGCTCATGGCCGAGAACCTGGACTGGATTCCAGCCATCGTGGCGCGGGCGCGGGAGTGGAAGATGGGACTCACGGTCTCCTGCTACTCCGCGCACAAGGCCGACCTCTACGACCCGGTCATTGGCGAGTCACAGACCGCGCGGCTGGAGCAGACGGTCGACATGCTCACCCGCGAAGCGGCCGGCGGGTGCGTGCAGAACTCGGTCTGGTACCTGGAGCGCATCCGCGAATTCCATCGTCATAAATACGTGCCGGGGTGTACGGCCGGGAAGCGAACCATCCACGTCTCACCTCAGGGAATGGTGCGCCCGTGCCCCAACCTACCCGAGGTCTCCCACTGGTCCACCTATCACACCCGTGAGGCCGCCAGTCCACGTTGTGGCGCCTGTTGGTACGCGTGCCGAGGAGAGGTTCAGGCGCCGCTCACCGTGGCGCGCATCCGGGGCCTGGCCCGATACGTGAGCGCCAGACCGGCTGGTGCTCCGGCTCCCGAGCCAGCAGGCAGGTAGGGTGATGGAGACGAGGCGAGGTGACGGCCCGGCGCCCTGGAGCGAGCAAATGGCCCGCTGGTCGGTGCGCCACCGGCGGCTCGTGCTCGTGGGGACGCTGCTCGCGCTTGCGCTCGCCGGCTGGCGCGCGTCGAAGCTGAAGCTGAAGACCGACATGGTCGAGCTTCTGCCCCAGGATGCGCCGGCGGTGGCCACCCTGCGCCGCATGGACGCCCGCATGGACTCGCTGCCCACGGTGATTGTCGTGGTGGAGAGCCCGGCCGCCGAGGCCAATCGAAGGTTCGTGGACGCCTTGGTGCCGGTCCTGCGCCGCCTGGATGACTCACACATCGCCGACGTCGAATGGGGCGTTGCCGAGCAGCGGGAGTTCTACCGGCGCAACCTGTACCTGTATGCCTCGCTGGATGACCTGCACGCCGCGCACGAGCGCCTGCAGCGCGAGATTCTGAAGCGCAAGAACCCCGCCTTCATCGATCTGTCCGACGGCGAGAGCGAGGAGCCGGCCGCGTCTCTGCAGAAGAAGACAGCCTCCTTGCTCGCCCGCTTTCCCGACGACCACTTCGCAACGAGCGACGGGCGGGTGTACGCGATCGTCGTCCGCCTGCGCGGCTCCCTGCTCGGCCACAGCGGCAGCGAGGCGGTGCTCGCCTCCATCACCGACGCGGTGACGGCGGCTCGCCCCGAGGCCTTTCACCCTGCCATGCACGTCGGCCTGACCGGCAACGTGGTGTCGGGCTTGGCAGAGCGCCAGGCGCTGGAAGACGACATGAAGCTGGCCACCTGCGTCTGCACCTTGCTGGTCGGCCTGGCCATGTTTCTCTTCTTCCGCGCGCCAGGCCCGGTGCTGTCCTCGGTCGTTCCGGCCGGTTGCGGGGTCGTGCTGGCGCTCGGCTTTGCGCAACTGAGCTTTGGGTTCCTGAACGCCTCCACCGCGTTCATGGGCGCCATCATCCTGGGCAACGGAATCAACTATGCGATCATCCAGACCGCGCGCTACGAGGAGGAACGACGCCGAGGAGCTTCACCGGCGTCGGCCGCCGTTCTCGCGGTGACTCTCACGTCGCGCGCCACGGGGGTGGCTGCCCTGGGCGCGGCCGTCTCGTATGGCGCGCTGGCCACCACGAGCTTTCGTGGCTTCAGCCAGTTCGGGTACATCGGCGCCGCGGGCATGCTCATCTCGTGGCTGGCCACCCTCGTCGTGCTGCCCGCGCTGTGGACCGTCAGCGATCGACGCGCGGCACCCCACCGACTGACCGGCGCGCGCGCGTTTTCCTCAGCCACGAACTGGATCGCCGATCGCGTCCTGGCCACGCCGAAGATGCTCCTGGGGCTGGGGGCGGTCCTGACCGTCGTGTCCGCCGTGGCGCTGACCCGTTATGCCCACGATCCCTTCGAGTACGATTTCCGCAGGCTGGGCAACCAGAGCGCGGCGCGGGCCCAGGCCGAGTCACTCTCGCGGAAGGTGGATCCCATTTTCGGCCGCGCGCTCTCTCCCGGGGTGGTCCTGCTCGACGACGCCTCCGATGCGCCCGCGGTGAAGCAGGCTCTGCGTGCCCGCGACCCCGAGCGCGCCGTCATCTCCAAGATCACGACCATCGACGACCTGCTGCCCGGGGACGCGGCCACCCAGGCCGCGAAGCTGGACCTTTTGGCCAAGATTCGCCGCCTCGTCGATCGGAACCTCGGTCTGCTCGACGGTGAGCAGCGCGCGAGGTTGCAGGACCTGCGTCCCCCCGACGATCTGCGACCGCTCAGCCCTCCAGACCTGCCGCTCTCGCTGCGCCGATACTTCACCGAGCGCGACGGCACCGTGGGCCGGCCGGTGTTGTACTTCCCGCCCACGACGGTGAGCGTGTGGGATGGCAGGTTCCTTCTCCGGTTGGCCGGGGTAGTCGAGAGTGTGCGGCTGGAGGATGGCCGCACGGTGCGCTCGTCAGGATCGGGCGTGGTGTTCGCCGCCATGCTGCGCGCCATCGTGCACGATGGCCCCCTGGTCACCGCCGTGGCCTTCGTGGGGGTCGCCCTGGTGATTCTGGTCCTATCCGGGTGGCGACGGGACACGCTGGTGGCCCTGGCTGCCCTGACGGTGGGTGTACTGTGGATGGCCGGCGCGGCCGGCGTCGCGGGCGTTCGCGTGAACTTCCTCAACTTCATCGCCCTGCCCATCACATTTGGGATAGGTGCCGACTACGGGATCAACCTGGTGCAGCGAAGGCGGATCGAGGGCCCCGGTGGGACGCGCCGCACCCTCGTGGCCACGGGAGGGGCGGTCACGCTCTGCTCGCTGACCACGATCATCGGCTATGCCGCGCTGCTGTGCGCTGACAGCCACGCCCTCCGCTCTTTCGGGGCCATGGCCATCCTCGGCGAGATCTCTTGCCTCGCCGTGTCGCTCGTGCTCATGCCCGCATTCTTCGCCCTTCTGGATCAACGCACACCTGCGCAGTTGACCGGACCGGACGAGCAAGCGCAAATGCGGTCTGCGGGAGGCAAGTCATGAACTGCCGCCCCGTGTTTTTTCACCATCTGGAGGTTCCTTCATGAGCGATCTCGGCGTCTCGATCGCACTGGCGACGTTCTCGCTCGCCGTCGTTCTGACGTACCTGGTGCGCGTGGCGTTGAGTGGTCGGGCGCGGCATGCCCGCTGTGAAGCCGACGGGGGCAGCCTTTTCCTCGGCAAGTCCGTGATGGAGATGGGGTACTGGATCTTCTCCCCCGTCGCGTCTTGGTTGGCGCGGCTCGGGATCACCGCCGACGGGATCACCTCGTTCGCCCTGGTTCCCGGTCTGGGCGCCGGCATCGCGGCGGCCACCGGTCACCTCGGGGCGGCCTGCGCCCTCGGGGCGACCGCGGCTCTCTGCGATCTGCTCGATGGACTGGTCGCGCGCGAGACGGGCGGCCCCTCGAAGGCGGGCGAGTTGCTCGATGCCACGGTGGACCGCTACGTCGAGTCCTTCTTGCTCGGCGGGCTGGCGATTCACTTCAGAGACAACGGCGTCGTGCTGTCCCTGGCTCTTCTGGCCCTGCTGGGAAGCTTCATGGTGAGCTACGGAAGCGCGCGCATCCCGTTGCTTGGCCTTTCTGCCCCGCGCGGCTTCATGCGCAGAGCGGAGCGTGCCGTCTTCGTCCTCGTCCCCTGCGGGCTGACGCCTTTCTTCTCCAACTGGCTCATGGCGGGCCATCGGGAGATGTGGCTGCGAGAGTGGCCCGTGGTCGCGGGTCTGGCCATCGTGGCCGCCGGGGCGAATCTGTCGGCCGCACAGCGCCTGCGCGCCTCCCGTCTGCGTCTGACGGGCCAGAGTGCCGCTCAGAGCGACCCGCGTTCCGCCCCGCGCCAGAGCATGCCGGTCGAGGAGCCTCGCGACCACGCCGAAGGTGCGGATCTCAGCCACGGCCAGGCGCCCGCCAGGACCAGGTAGTGAGTTGCCCCTGGCTCGCGTGACGCGATCCAGGGACCGCCTCCCGGAGGCTCGGTGACGCGCAGAGCGTCGTCGAGTGGGAGCGACACACTGTCCAACTCACGCTCCGTGCCGCGTCGAGCGCTCCGGGTGAATCGGGCGCCATCCCACGTCCCGCGCGGCATACAATGCCGCGGCACATGGCATCGAAGCGCGCCCTGTTGGAAGTCCTGAATCGCGACGAGTTGTTGGCCGTGGTCGACGCGTTCGGGGTGGCGGTGCCGGACCGGCGGGGGAAGGACGGGATGGTGGAGGCCCTGGTGGCCTCACGCAAGGTCAGCCTGGCCCCCGTGCTGGCGGATCTATCGCGGGACCGCCTGAAGGAACTGTGCCGCGCCCTGGGCCTGGATGAGGGCGGACGCGAGAAGGCGGCGCTCATCGAACGGCTGATTGGGGCTCCCGCCGGCAACGGGAAGGCTCCCGCGGACCAGGGCAGGGCGGAGGCACCCGCGGCGGCGCCCAGCGACGGCAAGCTGACCCGCGAGGCGCTGGAACGCACCCTGTGGTCGGCGGCCGACATCCTGCGCGGGTCCATCGACTCGTCGGACTACAAGAACTTCATCTTCGGCATGCTCTTCCTCAAGCGGCTGTCGGACCGTTTTGCCGAGGAGTGCGAGGCCCTGCTGGCCGAGGGCGACGATCCCGAGGACACGGACAACCACCAGTTCTTCGTGCCCAAGCGGGCGCGCTGGACCGAGATTGCGAAGGCCTCGCAGAACATCGGCGAGGTGCTGAACAAGGCGTGCGCGGCCCTGGAAGACGCGAACCCCAACTTGGACGGCGTGCTGGCCGGCATCGACTACAACGACGAGCAGAAGCTCGGCGACATGAAGAACCGGGACAACGTGCTGTCGCGCCTGGTGCAGCACTTCTCGGGCCTGGACCTGCGCAACGCCCGCCTGTCCGAGCCCGACATGCTCGGCCGCGCCTACGAGTACCTGATCGAGAAGTTCGCCGACGACGCCGGCAAGAAGGGCGGCGAGTTCTACACGCCCAAGAAGGTCGTGGAGCTGATCGTCGAGCTCCTGGCGCCGCGCGAGGGCATGCGCATCTGCGACCCCACCTGCGGCTCGGGCGGCATGCTCATCGAATGCGCGCGCCACCTGGAGCGCCACCGGCAGAACCCCAAGAACCTGTCGCTGTTCGGCCAGGAGAAGAACCTGGGCACGTGGGCCATCTGCAAGATGAACATGCTGCTGCACGGGATCCCCGCCTCCATCGCCAAGGGCGACACCATCCGCGATCCCAAGCTGGTGGAGGGCAGCGAGCTGCGCCTCTACGACCGGGTGATCGCCAATCCGCCCTTCTCGCTCGACGACTGGGGCCGCGAGGTGGCCGAAAAGGATCCCTGGGGCCGCTTCCGCTTCGGCGTGCCGCCCAAGACCAAGGGCGATCTGGCCTTCGTGCAACACATGCTCGCCACCCTGAACCTGCACGGCCAGTTGGGCGTGGTCATGCCCCACGGCGTGCTCTTCCGCGGCGCCGCCGAGGGCGACATCCGCGCCGGCATCCTCAAAGAAGACCTCCTGGAAGCCGTCATCGGCCTGCCCGCCAACCTCTTCTACGGCACCGGCATCCCCGCCGCCGTCCTGGTCATGAACCGCGCCAAGCAGCCCGCGCGCCGACGCCAAGTGCTGTTCATCGAGGCCTCGCGCGAGTTCAAGCAGGGCACCACCCAGAACTATCTGCGCGACGAAGACGTGCAGCGGATTGCAGCAACGTTCCGGGCCTGGAAAGACGTCGCCAAGTACGCCCGGGTGGTCGATTTGGCCGAGATCGAAAAGAACGCCTTCAACCTCAACATCAGCCGCTACGTAGAAACCGCCGAGGCCGCGGAGAAGGTGGACGTGGCAGCCGCCATCACCAAGCTGCGCGAGCTGGAGAAGAAGCGCGGCGAGGCGGAAGCGCGGCTGAACGGGTTCTTGAAGGAGTTGGGGTATGACGCCTGAGGGATGGGGCCGGGTTCCGGTCAGCGGCCTCGTGGCATCGGTGGGCGTGGGAGTCAGCGTGAAAGGGCACAGCCGGCCCGCGGGTACTGGGGAAGTCGGCGTGCTGAGAATCAGTTCGGTCACCTATGGGACTTTTCGCCCTGGCGAGAACAAGGTCGTTGTCGACGAGGACTTGTCGCGTGTGAAGGAGTCACCGCGCGCTGGTTGCGTGCTCGTGAGTCGGGCCAACACGCAAGAACTCGTGGGCGCGAGTGCCTATGTTGCCGAGGATCACCCTGGTCTCGTGTTGCCGGACAAGCTCTGGCAGCTCGTACCCGCCCCGGCCATTGCAGATGGACGTTGGCTTCAACTCGTCCTCTCGACGCCGCAGATGCGTGGCCGAATCTCAGAGGCCGCGACAGGAACAAGCGGTTCGATGAAGAACATCGGGCGCGAGCAGTTCTTGGCACTCGACGTCCTCGTGCCCCCTCTCCCCGAGCAGCGGAAGATCGCGGCCATCCTGTCCTCGGTGGACGACGCCATCGCGGCGAGCCAGGCGGTGATCGACCAGATCCAGGTCGTGAAGAAGGCCCTGATGGCCGAGCTGCTCACCAAGGGCCTCCCCGGCCGCCACCACCGCTTCAAACAAACCGAAATCGGCGAAGTGCCGGAGGCGTGGGACATTCGCCCGTTGGGCGATGTTGCTTCCGTGGAGCGTGGCAGGTTCAGCCACCGCCCGCGTAATGACCCTCGCTTCTTCGGAGGGGACACCCCATTTGTCCAGACCGGCGATGTTGCCGCCAGCGGTGGTCGGCTCCGGCGATTCAGCCAGACTCTGAATGATGCAGGGCTCGCGGTCAGTCGGTTGTTTCCGGCCGGAACGATCGTGCTCACGATTGCAGCGAACATCGGGGATACCGGTATCGCCGCCTTCCCCGTCGCGTTTCCAGATAGCCGCGTCGGGATCCAGGCTGGTCAGGCCGGCGACAATCGCTTTCTAGAGCGGGTTCTGCGGACACGGAAGAAAGAGCTTGACGACGCGGCCCCGCAGAACGCCCAGAAGAACATCAACCTGGAGATACTCCGACCTGTTTTGATCCAGGTTCCGCCTTTGAGCGAGCAGGTCGAAATCGCTGACGCCGTTGAGGCGATCGATGATCGGCTCAGTTCCGAGAAGGACGCTCTCTCGGCACTTCGAGCTACGAAGTCCGCCCTCATGTCCGTCCTTCTCACCGGTGAACTCCGCGTGCGCGTCGACGAGGAAGTCGCGGCATGACGAATACAGGCAAGGCCTATGAGGCGCTCACCGAGAAGGTGTTCCGACGGCTCCTCGACCAACAGGGCTTCTGCGCCAACGTTCGCCGAGACGTCTCGATTCCGGGCAAGTCTGGCGTGAGCCACCAAGTCGATGTGTGCTTCGACTTCATAGCTGGACCGACACGTTTCTTGGGGATCGTGCAGTGCAAAGACTGGTCATCAGCCGTCGAGCAGGAAATGGTGCTCGCCTTCCAGGCCGTTCTCAATGACATCCCCGGGCAGCCGCGTGGGATCATGGTGGCTCGATCTGGTTTCCAATCTGGTGCCCGGACGCTTGCTGGACACCATGGGATCGAACTGTACGAGCTACGGCCGCCCAAGGACGAGGATTGGGTGGGACTGACTAGGACCATTCGGATTGAGTACGAAATTCAGTGTCCGCACTTTCGCAACGTCACGCCCTGCCTCGACGAGAAATGGGTTCATGCCGAATGCGAGCGGCTTGGGATCACAGGTCGCTTCCAAATCAGGGGCTTCCAGCCGGCTGAGTCGGTTCCGACACCTGGAGGGGGATTGTGCGACATCCGCAAACCACTGGTAGCGGCACTCCCGCCTGACGCCCTGGAGTGGACACCGATACGGGTCGAATTTCCGGATGGGTTGATGTTTCGCGTGATGGATGGCCCATTGCCGGCAGTGCGCGTGCGAGCAGTGACTGCTGAGGGGAAGTTCACATTTAGCCACAGGGTCGCGACGGCATCGCTCGATC
>JAEXQJ010000227.1 GCA_023438785.1 Pseudomonadota bacterium | reverse complement strand
GCTCAGATCCACGTGCCGTTGACCGTGCAGCTCTTCCTCATGTCCGACCGTCTCACGCTGGCCGCGCACTTGCCGCGCGTGGTGGGCGACGCGGTCTTCATCACTCTCATCACCACCCTGGCCTCCCTCTATCCGGCACACCGCGCGGCCAAGCTGCGGCCCGTGGCGGCCATGTCGCACTTCGGATAGCGACGAGGGCACGGAGCGAGCGGAGAGGCCACAGATCGGATGTCCGGGAGCACAAATATGCGAACTCGTTCGAGTCTTCTCGTCGTCTTCTCTCTGCTCTGCGCCGCGGTTGTCCCGCGCGCGGTGCAGGCCATGGGTAAGCCCGAGTTGGTGCAGTTGCTGAAAGTCGTGGACGAGCGGCAGCGCAACCAGGGCGACTGGCGATCGCTCGTGTACATCGAGCAGAAGGAGAAGGACAAGGTGGACGTGGCCCTGGAGGCCCTGGTCTTTCGGCGCAGCCAGGACCAGCGCTTCATGATCCTGTTCACCAAGCCCAAGGCCTCGCAGGGGCAGGGATACCTGCGCATCGAGAAGAACCTTTGGTTCTATGATCCGGCGGTGGGCAAGTGGGAACGCCGTACCGAGCGCGAGAAGATCGGCGGTACCGACTCGCGGCGTTCGGACTTCGACGAGTCGCGCTTGGCCGAGGAATACGAACCCGAGGACGCGGGAACCGAGAAGCTGGGCGCGTACACGGCCCAGGTCATGACCTTGAAGGGCAAGCCGGGCATCGATCTGGCTTTCCCGGTCGTCAAGCTATGGGTCGACGTGGATACCAAGAACGTGCTCAAGCGTCAGGAGTTCGCGCTCTCCGGGCGCCTCCTGCGCACGTCCTATTACCCGAGGTGGAAGAAGCAATACAGCGAATCCAAGAAGCAGGACGTCTGGTACCCGGAGATGATGCGTTTCTATGACGAGGTGGAGAAGGCCAACTCCACGGTCATCAAGGTGCAGTCGGTGGATATGAAGCCACTCGAGCCGAACCTGTTCACCAAGGCCTGGCTCGAGAGCAAGTCCCGATGATGGTTCGCGCGTTCGTCGCGCTGGCGGGGCTGGTGGTGTGCGCCGGGGCCGCGCGGGCCCAGGATCGACCTTCCGAGGACGAGATGTTCGGCCCGGGCCCCCAGCCTCAGCGGGCGCCTACGCCCGAGCCGGTGCCGCCGCCTTCCGCCGGGCCGGTGGGCCCGGCCACCTCGACGGACACGGCCACGGCCACCGGCACCGACACCTCGACCCAGAAGGGCGCCACGGACGCGCGCGACTGGGTCAACCTGGGCTCGCCGGAACAGATCCCGGCGCTGTCAGCCCAGGTGGCACCGGACGATCCACTCAAGATCGGCGGTCAGCTCTACCTGCGCGCCCAGACCACCGCTTTGCAGGACCAGAGCCCGGGTGACTGGAGCTTTGCCTCGCCCGCACTGCTCGACGTGTACATGGACGTGCGGCCCAACGATCGGGTGCGGGGCTTCGTGCTTGGCCGCATGTCCTACGATCCCACCCTGCCCGAGACGGCCACCGCACCCGCGGTGCTCACCGGGCCGGGGGCCGTCGGAACCGCGGGCACGACCACCCTGGACAGCATCTTCGGCGTGCAGCAAACACGCACGCCGCGCGTGTTTCTGGATCAGATGTGGTTGCGTTTCGATCTCGAGCACCGGGTCTTCATCACGGCCGGCCGCCAGCACGTGCGGTGGGGAACGGGACGCTTCTGGACGCCCACCGACTTTCTGCACATCCGCCGCCGCAACCCACTGGACGTGTTCGACGCGCGCCTGGGCACCAACATGGTCAAGGTGCACGTGCCCTGGGAGGAACGCGGCTGGAACTTCTATGCCTTCGCCCTCACGGAGAATACCGACGCCACCCGGACGCTGGGCGAGGTCTCGGGCGCGGCCCGCGCGGAGGTCGTGTTGGGCACGGCTGAACTGGGGGTGGGCGGCGTCGTGGCGCGTGATCGCAAGCCGAAGCTGGCGGTCGACCTGTCCATGGGCATCTGGGATGTGGACGTCTACGGCGAGGCTGCCTTGCGCTGGGCCAGCGAGATCAGCCGCGTGTCGGTGAGCACGAACCCACAGGATCAGTTGGCGCTGGGCTTAGCCGCGCAGGAGGCCCTGCTCGGCGACACGGCCGCGCTCCCGCCGGCGGTTGCCGCGGCCTATCCCGCCGCCCCGGATTCGGGCGTGAAGCCGCAGGTGGTGGGTGGCCTCTCCTATTCGGTGCAGTACGCCGACAAGGACGTGCTCACCTTCGGCGGCGAGTACTTCTACAACGCCCTTGGCTACAGCGATCCCGCGGTCTATCCGGGGCTGCTCTTGCCTCGTCCGGTTCTGCTCGACGAGCCGGCCTCGTTCTTCTACTTCGGCCGTCACTACGCGGGCGTCTTCGCGACCGCGCCCGCGCCGTATTCCTGGGACAACACCACCTTCACGTTTTCCAACCTGGTCAACATCTCCGATCGTTCGGGCATCACGCGGCTGGACTACACGCGCATCTTGCTCACGCACCTGCGCTTCGAGGCCTACGGCGCTGTCCACTGGGGCCAACGCGACGGCGAATTCCGTCTCGGCATATTCGGCCGCTCGCCCGCGCTCTTCGATTTGGGCGTGGCCCTGCGGGTGGCGATCTAGAGCACCGAGCTGGCAGAGCGCCCCGGGGCCTCAGCCCTGCTTGGCCCGGGCGGGGACCATGCCCTCGGTCGCCGCCTGCTTCGGGATGGCGACCAGGAGGAGCAGCAGCGCCGGGAGGGCGGCGACGATGGTGATGCCAAAGAAGATGGGCCAGCCGACGCTGGTGGCCAACCAGCCCGAGCCAGCGCTAACGAAGCGGCCGATGATTGTCGACGCGCTGGACAGCAGAGCGAACTGCGTGGCGGAGAAGGCCTTGTTACAGAGCGACATCATGTAGGCCGCGAAGGCCGCGTCCACCATGCCGGCGCACACGTTGTCGATGCCGATGGCCACGATGAGCATGGCGATGCTCCGGCCGTGCACGGCGAGCGCCAGGTAGCCCGTATTGGCCAGCGCGACGACGATGCCGAAGGCGAAGAGGCAGCGCCGCACACCGTACTTGGCCACCAGCCCTCCGCCCAGGGTGACGCCACCGATGGTGGCCCCGAAGCTGACGGCCTTGTTCCAGTAGCCGATCTCCGCGTTGGAGAAGCCCAACTTGATGAGGAAGGGCAGGATCATTCCGCCCGCGAGGGTGTCGCCCAGGCGGTAGAGCATGACGAAGGCCAGGGCTGTCCACGCCCCCTTGTGCGAGAAGAAGTCCACGAAGGGTTTGACCACCGCCTCCGCGATGGTGCGCGGTGGCCGCACGGCCTCGGGTTCCGGTGCCCGCCACGTGGCCACGATGCCGAAGCCCATCAGGACGGCCATGATGGCGTAGACGTGCGACCAGGACATGTACTCGGACAGGACCAGCGCACCCGCACCGGAGACCAGCATGGCCACGCGGTAGCCGAGGATCCACGTGGACGTGCCCGACGCGCGCTCGGCGGGCGGCAGCACGTCGGTGCGGTAGGCATCCGCCACCACGTCCTGGCTGGCCGACAGGAAGGCCACCAATACGGCCATGGCCGCCACGGCCAGCGGAGCGTGCAGAGGGTCGATCTTCGCCATGGCCCAGATGGCCGCCAGGAGCCCGAGCTGGGACAGGGCCATCCAGCCGCGCCGACGTCCGAAGAGGGGAAAGCTGAATCGGTCGAGCAGGGGCGCCCACAGGAACTTGAGCGAGTAGGGGATGCCCACCAGGGAGAACAGACCGATGGTCTTCAGGTTGACCCCGGCGTTGGTCATCCACGCGGACAGGGTTCCACGCGTGAGCGCCAGCGGCAGGCCGGACGCGAAGCCCAGCGCGATCAGCATGCCCACGCGCTTGCTGCGAAAAGCCTGAAGAAACGCGCCCATCGGCTGACATTCACCCGGCGGGAGTTGGTTGGCCAGTTTTTCCGAACGTCCGCGGGCGGCGTGATCGGCTTCGCTCGACGCGGCCAGAAGTGGTGGATTCGTGCGTCCTACTCTTCGCCCGGCGCGGCCCAGTGACCTGGCACCCAGTACGAGCTATTGGCCACGGGCGCCCAGTGCGGCGGAACCCAGACGTAGCCGGGGCCGGGCGCCGCGAGCCAAGCGCCGTCGACCCAGTACCACGCGTTGCCTTGCTGGTCCCAGAAGCCCGGGACGCCCGTGCTCTGCGGGGGCACCGGGGGCACACCCGTGAAGGTGGGCCCCGGCCCCGTGCCGAAACTGTAGCGCGGCACGATGGGGGGGAAGTAGGGCTGCGGACCAGGGGCGACGTGACCGCGCGGGGCCATTTGAACCTGCGGCGGTGGACAGCCCACGCCATCGCGCCACCCCGCTGACGCTCCCGCCGGCAGAGCGGCCATCGCTCCCATGAGGACCAGCAAACACGTTGCGCGCATGATCGCCTTCCAACTGAAGTATGGCCATCACTCCTGAGTCGAGCGCTGGACGCAATCTCGCGGCTTGGCTGCCGAGAACACGCCATGCGCTTTGGTCTGCTCCTGACGATCCTGATTTGCACCGCGTGCGAAACGCCCGAGCCCGGGGCGGGGCGCTCGCCCGGTCCCCTGTCTTGGCAACGCGGTTGCCTGGAGATCCACCACATCGATGCGGGGCGCGGCGTGGCCACGCTGATCGTGTCGCCCTCGGGCAGGACTCTGTTGGTGGACGCGGGCGAGGGCACCTGGGATTCGAACGAGGGCGCCAACGCCGTGGGGGCCTATCTTCGTCGGCTGGGCGTGACCAGGCTGGATTACGTCCTCGTCAGCCACTTCCACGTGGACCACGTGGGCTACCCTGGCCGCGGTGGCCTGTGGCACTTGGCGCACGTGCAAGGGTTTGGCGTCGGCAAGTTGCTGCACCGGGATCTTTGGGCCTACTCGGGTGAGGCGACGGGGACGCTGACGCGCTGGCGTGACTACCTGGCGGGCGAGGGCGTGAACGAGGTGCATCCCGAGATCGTGCGCACCGGCGACCAACAGGTCGCTCTGGGCGGCGGTGTCCTCATGCGCATCTTGGCGACCGACGGCAACGGCGCGCTCTCGGCCGGTGACAAGACCGGCGGGTCTACTCCGCCGAGCGAGAACGACTACTCCGTGGCGGCGCTGCTGCGCTTCGGTGCGCTGGACTACCTCACGGCCGGCGATCTCTCGGGCGAAACGCTGGTCTCATCCGAGGGTTACTCGTACCACGACGTGGAGACAGGCCTGGCCACTTTGGCCAACGACGTGGACGTGTACCGGGTCAGCCACCATGGCAGCGATCACTCGTCCGGTCCCGTGTTGCTGGCCCAGATGCAGCCGCGCGTGGCCATCGTGCAGGTCGCCGACGGCAATGCGGAGGGGCACCCACGGCAGACCACACTCGATCGTTTGGCGGCCAGCGGCGCTGCCCTCTTCCTCACCCAGGCCGGCCAGGCGGGACGGGATCTACACGGCGGACGCGTGGTGGGCTCGATCGTTCTGCGCACCCGAGATGGCCTGGATTTCACAGTCAACGACGTTCCTTTCCGCGCGGCCGACCCGCCCCGGCGCGATGCTGACGGAGACGGCTTCTTTGCCGAGGCCGATCCAGACGATAGCTCGGCGTTGGCCGTGCCCGCGGCGCGAGGCGGGTGCGATCCCGCGTACCAGCGCTGCGAATGACGAGCGCGACACGCTTTCGGTCCTCATTCATCGAACCGGCCATGAAGAATTCCACCCTTGCTCGTCTTCTATCCTTCGTGCCGATCTCGCTCGCACTTGCGGGGGCTGCGTCCTCTGCGCAGGCCCAGGAACCCGTGGTCACGACCCTGCCGCCGGCCATCTCCACCTACGCCACGCGCGGACTCACCGAGATCGAGGGCGGGTTGACCGTGAACTACGTTCACCAGGGCGACGTGTCCAGCACCATTGTCGGAATCAATCCGGCGGTCCGCTACTTCGTCATGGACGGCCTGGCGGTTGGCATGGCCCTCCAAATCCAGATCATCGAAGACGGGCCCGACACCTACGGCTTCCTTCCGCAGGCCGAGTACAACGTGAACATGGGCCGCCTCTTCCCGTACGCCGGGGTGGGCATCGGCGTGCAATACGCCACGGGAGATGGCGACAGCTCCACGAACTTCATCATCAATCCGGGCGTGGGGGTCAAGCTGACTTTCGGTGGCGGCCTGATTGGCCTGGGGATCGCCATTCCCATCGCCTTCGCCGATCCGACGCGGGTGGGGGTGGACGTCCTGACCCGCTACGCGATCTATTTCTGAATCAGGGTTCCCCCTCCGCGTGATTCGGCTCGACCGCGGGCTCCGGCGCCTCCAGCGTCTGGGCGCACAAGGCGACGAGTTTACGCTTGGTGGTGAGGGCCAGCGGATCCACCTGGCGCGAGCCGGGCAAGCCAGCGGAGGCGCTGATTCGCCGTGCGCTGTCTCGGTACACCGTGTACAGGCGCATGGCGCCCGCCACCTGATCGGATTGCTCGCGCCAAGCGCGGGACGTCTCTTCGAGATCGCCGTCCAGGCTGACCAACTGTACCGGGATCCCGCCCGCCCTCTCCCGGCGTTCATGCAAGTCGGCGGTTCGGGCCTGCAGCTCCTCGAGGCTGCGGCTGGCTCGTTCGAGAAAGCCGGCCAGCTCGTAGAGTCGCCCGAAAACCGCGTCCACCGCCTGGCGCAGAATGTTGCCATCCAGGGGGCCGTGCAGATCGCCCGGACTGCGCGGCCAGCGCTGCAGCGAGTAGGCCCGCCGTCGACTCTCCAGGTACGGAGGCAAAAGCGCGGCCAGGTGCACGCGGCATTCCTCTGCTTCGGCGGTGGCTCGTGCCAGTTGGTGCAGCGCCGATGCCGAGGCCGAGAGGCGGGCGCTGGCGGCCACGCGCACGTTCGCCTCGGCCGCTTGCCGGCGCGCCTCGGCCTCCCGCCAGAGATCCCAGGCATCACGCAGCACGCGGGCCTGCACGCGCATGGCGTCCAGGTAGTAGCGCGTGGGCGGTTCCATGGTCCCGGCCAGGAAGAGCCCGGTCCGCGTGTCGTGCACGCGCGCGCCGTTGCTGACCACAATGCTGCGACTCGACTGCAGCACGGCCGAAAGCCCGCTCTCGGTCAAATCGAATCCCAGACCGAGCGCGAAGCGAACGCTCTGGTCCAGGTCGGATTCCACCTCCGCCGAGCTGCGCACGACCAAGTCGCGGGCGAGCAAGGGCCGCGCCCTCTTCATGAAGGCGCCTGCCCGCACCGTGGTGTGCTCGCCCGCGTAGCCCGTGGTGTCGGCCAGCACCCGGCGCGCGGCCACCTCGACGAAACTGTCCCAGCCCGTGGGCGCGGTCAGCCGGTTGATCCAGCTCTCGCGCACCGCCACCTCCAGGGCGCGCTGAGAACTGGCAGCATCGGGACGTAGCTGCTCGGAGAGGCCCGCGGCCAATTGCACCCCCGGCATCTGCGCGCTCAGTCCGCCACGCACAAAGGGGCGCAGGCGAAACCCCAGACGGCGAAACCCGCCGTACCAGCCCAACTGGAACCGCGTGTCGGGCCAGCGATACAGCGTGCCCGAACGGCTGAGCGCGCCTGCCTCGTAGAAGGCGGCCAAGGGCAGCAGAGTGGCGATGAGCAGGCCCTTCCTCACGCCGAGGCGGTGCTTGACCGCGTCCCAGCCCACCTCGTCAGCCGGGAAGAGGGGCTGTTGGGCGAGCGCGAAGACGCCCAGATCGAGCACCTCGCGCGCGTCGAAGTGACGGGTGAGCGAATTCAGGAAATCGTGCCCCGTACGCTTGTCGTCCAGGATGTCCAGGCGCACCGCGATGATGTCCACCGCATCGGGCGTGATGTTGTAGATACGCTGGCTGCGCAGCTCGTCTAGGCGGGTCATCTGGCGCAGGAGCTGGCGGTACACGGGGTAGGCCACGTTCAGCGGGTAGAGACCCAACTTGTACTGTGTGGAGTCGGAGAGCTGCCAGGGATTGCCCACCAGACGATCGAGCTCGCTCTCCACGTTGTAGAGCTCGACCGTGGTCATGAAAGAGAAGACCTCGCCGCGGGTGCGGGTGCCCAGTGAGACCATCAGATCTCCGAGGCCACGAAACAGCTCGGAGAACCTATCGCGCAGCTCGGCCGACGGCTGAGCCGAGGCGGGGCGCGGCCCCGTTGCGAGGAACAGGCAAACGACCGCGAAGAAGGCGGCCAGCTTGGGAAGGGGCTTCTGTGGAGGGCGCAGCATCGAAGCTCAGACGCGACCGGCATTATAGCCGCGGCAAATCGGCAAGCGCGGCGCCGTGCTTCTCGGTGGACGCCCGTGGGGGCGGCCGCAGGGCCCGCCAGGGCAGATTGTTTCCGGGCCCGTGCGCGTGGAGTAGCCTGTGGGCATGAGCGACCTGGCGGCTGGACCGCGCCACTTCTCCATGATCCGCACCTTCCATTTGGCGGACCTCTTCACCCTGGCCAACGCCGGTTGCGGTGTGGGCTCGCTGTTCGCGGCCATGAGCTACATGGCCCATCCTCGGTTGGCGCTCTTCCTCGCGGCCGCGGTGTTGGTTCCCGTGGCCCTGGTCTTCGATGCCCTGGACGGTCGCGTAGCCCGCTGGCGGCACAAGCATTCGCCGCTCGGGCGCGAGTTGGACTCGTTGGCCGACGTGATCTCCTTTGGCGTGGCGCCCGCGGCACTGGCCTTCGCCGCGGGGATGCGCGGGGGCTGGGACTGCGTCGTGCTGATCTACTTCGTGGCCTGCGGGGTGAGCCGCCTGGCGCGTTTCAACATCACCGCCGACACGCTGTCGGCCGGCGGCGACAAGGTGAAGTACTTCGAGGGGACGCCCATCCCGTCGAGTGTTCTGCTGGTGGCCATGCTGGCCGCCGCGGCGTGGGGCGGTCGCCTGGACGAGCGCTTGTACTGGGGGGGCATCGAGGCGGGGTTCACGCTGCACCCGCTGGTGCTGTTCTTCGCTCTGTCGGGCAGCCTGATGATCAGCAAGACCCTGCGCATTCCCAAGCTCTGACATGGACGACCTGGATCCCGCCTTCCTGCGCACGCTGGCCGAGACGCGCGGCTTCACCCTGGGCCAGCCGGGCCGTTTCCAAATCCCCGCAGACGAAAGGTCGGTCCTCTTTCTGCGCAGCGGGCCCCGCGACGCGGTTCACGCCCTCTTCGAGATGGACGTGTCCACCGGTCAGGTGCGCGAGTTGCTCAGCGCCGCGGCCCTGCTGGGCGGCCACGAGGAGCGGCTCGCGCCCGAGGAGAAGGCACGCCGCGAACGCCAGCGCATCACGGATCAGGGCTTGACCGGCTTTGCCCTATCTCCCGACGGCGAGCTGGTGCTGGTGCCGCTCTCGGGCCGCCTGTGGCTGTACGAGCGCGCGACCGGCCACACGCGGGCGCTGACCGGCGCAGATGAGGGCGCCGCGCTCGATGCCCGCTTCTCGCCCGACGGCCAGCGTGTGGCCTTCGTGCGTGACTTCAACCTGTGGACCGTCGAGGTGGCCAGGGGCGCGGCACCGGCCCGTCCCGTGACGGCGGGTGGTTCGGCCCTGCACAGCTTCGGGCTGGCCGAATTCGTGGCGCAGGAGGAAATGGGGCGCTTCGAGGGCCATTGGTGGTCCCCCGCCGGGGATCGGCTGGCCTGCGCCGAGGTGGACGAGCGTGAAGTCGAGCGCCTGAGCATCGCCGATCCGGCCCACCCCGAGCGTGCCCCGTCCAGCTTCGCCTATCCGCGGCCGGGGAGAGCCAACGCGCGGGTGGGCCTGGTCATCGTGTCCGCGGACGGGGCGCGCGCTCCCCTGCGCGTGCAGTGGGATCAGGATCGGTATCCCTATGTGGCACGCGTGCTGTGGACCGCCTCGGCGCCCTTGACCCTCCTGGTGCAGACCCGCGATCAGCGCGAGGTGGCGCTCCTGGCGGTGGACGAGGACTGCGACGTTGCGCGCCCGCTGCTCATCGAACGGGATGAGGCTTGGGTCAATCTCGGCCGCGACTTGCCGCGCTGGTTGCCCGACGGCAGCGGTTTTCTGTGGGCCAGTGAAGCGAGCGGGCGTCGCCAATTGGAGTTGCACCGGCGGGACGGCTCGCTGGAGCGGGTCATTTCAACCGAGGAGCCGTTCTTGGCCCTGGCCCATGTCGAGCCACATGGCCAGACCGCCTTCGTCCTAACCGGCGATGCCTTGCACAGCCGCATCTGTGGGGTCGAGCTGCGGGGAACCCGGTCGCGCGTGGTGGCCGATCAGACCGCTGACCACGTCCCGGCTTTCTCACGGCTGGGCAACGTGCTGGTGGATGTGTGCACCTTCGCCCGGGGCTGGCCCCAGATCGTGGTGCGCGATGGAGAGGGGCGCGCCCTGCACACCGTGCCGTCCGCCGCCGAGCTCCCGCCGTTTTCCGTGAATCTGGAGCTGCTGACTCTGCCCGAGGCGCACGGCATGCAGGCGTGTGTGATTCGGCCGCATGGCTTCGTTCTCGGCCAGCGCTATCCGGTCATCGTGCACGTGTACGGCGGGCCTCACTCCCTCATGGTCAAGGCCGACCAGCGTGTCTACCTGGTCGACCAGGCCTTCGCCGACGCGGGGGCCATCGTGGTCGCCCTGGATGGCCGCGGAACGCCGCGCCGGGGACGCGACTGGGAGCGCGCCATCAAGGGCCATTTGGCCGAGTTGCCGCTGCAAGACCAGGTGGATGGCTTGAACGCGCTCGGCCGACGCTTCGCCGAGCTGGATCTGAGCCGGGTGGGGATCTACGGCTGGTCGTTCGGGGGCACCATGGCGGCGTTGGCGGTCATGTGCCATCCGGAAGTCTTCCACGTGGCCGTAGCCGGCGCGCCGGTGACCGATTGGCGCGATTACGACACCCATTACACCGAGCGCTATCTGGGCCTGCCCGAGGCTGCGGCCGCGGCCTACGCGCGTTCGAGCCCGTTACAGCACGCCGACGCCCTGAGGCGGCCCCTGCTGCTCATCCACGGTACGGCGGACGACAACGTGTACTTCTTTCATTCGCTCAAGCTGGCCGATGCCCTTTTGCGCGCGGGCCGACGGTTCGAATTCCTGCCCCTGCCGGGGTTCACCCATCAGATCGGTGATGCCACCGTACGGGCCGAGGTTTGGGCGCGCACGGGTCGTTTTTTGCTTTCCCATTTTGGCTCGTAGCGGGTAGGCGGGCGTGCGCGGGCGCCTACTCCCCAAACCGTCCGCGATCGGTATACTGCGGCCCAGGAGCTCGCCCATGAAGCTGTCCGTCTCTCGCTCGTGTGTACCAATCCTGGTTGCCGTCGCGCTGTCGAGCCTGCCCACCACGCCTGCCTTCGCCGCCGGAAAGGGCAAATCGGCAGCGGGCAAGAAGGATCCGCTCGCGGCCTTGGTCGACCTCAACAAGAAGGCCGTCGCCGATCTGCAGGCGGGCCGCTTCGAGGCCGCGCGTGACACGCTCCTCGATGCCATGGTGGCGGCGAAGGACGCCAACCTGGCCGACCACGATATGATGGCGCGCACGCACGTCCACCTGGGGGCCACGTACTTCCTCGGCTTCAAGGATCGCAACCGCGCCATCCAGCAGTTCGAGCGGGCGCTCAAGATCAACCCCAAGATCTCGGTTACCCAGCAGATCAACACGCCGGCCCTGCAAGAGACCTTCGATGCCGCCAAGATTCAGGCGGCCGGCGGCACGCCGCCCGAGCCCAGCAAGTCGGCCTCTGCTGCCCCGGCCGAGTCTCTGGTCGTCGCGGGCGGTGGCAAGAAGGCCACGCGTAGCAGCGCGGCGGTGAGCGAGGACGAGCCGGAGCCGCCCGCCAAGGTGGCCGATGAGCTGTTTTGTCCGCTGCCCGACGAGATACCGCCGGAGCAGGACTTGGTCATTCGCTGCGTGACCAAGAAGCAGCCCAAGAAGTCCACCGGCACCGTGTACTACCGCGCGCCGGGCTCCGAGGCCTTTGTCTCGGCCCACATGACGCGTTCTTCGCGTGGCTGGTTGATGGCCACGGTTCCGGGCAGCGCCATCAGCGGCTCTGCCTTCCAGTTCTACATCGAGGCCCATGTGCCCGGGGTCAGCGCTCCGGTCGCCAACGGCAGCTCGGACAACCCGTCGCTGCTGCCCATCGTCGAAGGCGCCGCGCCCATGGGAATGGACGGCCTGGCGCAGCTCGTACGTCGGCGCTCCGAGGGCGCGGGCGACGCGAAGGGCGGACAGGTGCAGGAAGAAGACATCCTCGCCCGCTTCAAGGAACAGAAGCAGCAGGAAGAGGAGCAGCGTCTGTACCACCGCCGCCCGGCCGGTGCGTGGTTCGTCTCCGTGGGCGGCGGCATGGGGTCGGTCCTGCACGGCTCGATGAAGCTCGACAGCCACGCGCACAACTTCGACGACACCAATCAGAAGCTGACCATCGGCTCTGGCAGCTCGGTGGCCAAACTCTTCCAGGTGACGCCCGAGATCGGCTACCAGGCCACTGACAGTCTGGCCATTTCGCTGCAGGTTCGCTACCAGCACACCCCCTACGACGGCCTCGGATGGAACCCCGACCCGAGCAAGGGCGAGAAGACACCGCCCAGCAGCGCCCTGGCCATCCTGGCTCGGGTTCAGTACGCCTTCCTGACCGCGGGCAACTTTCAGCTCTTTGGCTCGGGCGTGGCGGGCGGCGGTCCGCGCGGCTTCTTGGGTTATGTCCCAGCCAACTGCAGTTCTGAAAAGGGCAACTGCGAAGGCGCACAGATCCCTCACAGTGACACGCTCACGTCTGGCCCCGTGTTGGTCGGCGCCGGCGCGGGCATCCTCTATCACCTCTCGCGCAACATCGGCTTCTACATCGAGGGGCGCGAGATCGTGTCCTTCCCCAAGGTCATGGCGCTCAGCGAGTTCAACGCGGGCCTGAGCTTCGGCTACAAGTTCGAGAAGTCCGAGGCCGCGCCGGTGATGACCGAGGGCGGCTGGGAGAGGCCGCCGGAGTCCTCCGACTCGTCCGACGACCCCGCCCCCACCGAGTAGTGGCGTTGCCGCTGACCGCCGAGCAGGTGCGGACGCGGGTCCTCGGCCGTTATCCCGGTTTGGAGGCGGCCGAGGTTCAACCGTTCGGCGCGGGGCTCATCAACCAAACCTACCTGGTCGGCCAGGCGGAACAGCGCTTCGTTCTGCAGCAGCTCAGCCCCATCTTCTCGCCGAGCATCAATCTGAACATCGAGGCCGTCACGACGCGCTTGGCCGCGGTCGGGATGGTGACGCCGGTCCTGGTGCGGACCACGGAGGGGGCTCTGTGGACCGACCTGGGGGATGACGGCGTGTGGCGGCTACAGACGTTCGTGGCTGGCGTGTCCTTCGACGTGGTGGCTGGCCCGGGACAGGCCCACGCGGCAGGGGAGTTGGTGGCGCGTTTCCACCGCGCGCTCGAGGGCTTGCCGCATGCCTTCGTGGGGCTACGGACAGGCGTCCACGACACCGCGGCCCACATGGCTCGGCTTCGCCAGGCGGTGAGCCTCCACCGGGGCCATCGCCTCTGCACGGCGGTGGAGGCGTTGGCTCACGACCTGCTCGCCGCCGCGGCGGCGTTGCCCGCGCTGCCCGCGCTGCCCGCGCGCATCTGCCACGGCGATCTCAAGCTGAACAACATCCTCTTCGCCGGGCAAGCGGGCAGAGCGCGTGAGCAGGCCGTGTGCCTCATCGATCTGGACACCGTGGGGCCCATGGCGCTGGCCCATGAGCTGGGCGACGCGTGGCGCTCGTGGTGCAACCGCAGCCCCGAGGACGCGCTGGAGGCCGTACTGGATCTGGAGGTCCTGCGCGCCTCGTGGGAAGGCTACTGCGCGGGGCTCGGCCACGCCCTGAGCACCGAAGAGAGGACAGCCCTTCTGCACGGCCCGGAGTGGATCAGCCTGGAGCTCTCCATGCGCTTCGCGGCCGACGCCTTGGCTGAATCGTACTTTGGCTGGAACCCGCAGCGCTATGCGGGCCGGGGCGAACACAATCTGGCGCGCGGCCGTGGCCAGTGGGCCCTCCATCGAGCCTTCATCGCGACGCGACCGCAGCGGGCGCACATCCTGGGGTTGAGATAGGGCCGTCGGATTCAGCCGCGCGGCCTGACCAGCTTGGCCCGCACCGCGTGGCCCTTGGCTCCGGGGGAGAGGGACTTCCGCATCAGATGCGCACCCGACCCAGGCCCTCCATGAGCGATTGGAACTCCGGGTAGGTCAGGCTCTGGTCGCCGTCCGAGAGGGCCTTGTCGGGATCGGGGTGGACCTCGATGGCCACGCCGTGCGCACCGCAGGCGCGCGCGGCCCAGGACATGGGCGCCACGTAGGGGCGCTTGCCCGTGGCGTGACTGGGATCGACCACGATGGGCAAGTGCGTCCGCTCGCGCAGCACCACGACGGCCGACAAATCCAGCGTGTTCCGCGTGGCGCTCTCGAAGGTGCGGATGCCGCGTTCGCACAGGATGACCTGGCCGTTGCCCTGGGCCAGGATGTACTCGGCGGCGGCCAACCATTCCTCGATCGTGCTGGACAGGCCGCGCTTGAGGAGCACGGGGCGGTCCACCCTGCCCACCGCCGAGAGCAGCGGGAAGTTCTGCATGTTGCGTGCGCCGATCTGGAGAATGTCGGCCTTCTCAGCCACCAGCTTCACCTGATCGATGGTCATGACCTCGGTGATGATGGGCATGCCCGCGGCCTTGCCTGCCGCCACCAGCATGTCCAGGCCGTCCGCGCCCAGGCCCTGGAAGGCGTACGGGCCCGTGCGCGGCTTGAACACGCCCCCGCGCAGGACGTGGGCGCCCTGCGCGCGCACGAAGCGGGCCGTGCGCACGATCATGTCCTCGGACTCCACCGAGCAGGGGCCGGCGATGACCACGAAGCCATCGCCCCCGATGAGCAGATCGCCCACGCGGATGATGGTGTCCTCGGGATGCGAGGCGCGAGCCGCGAGACGGTAGTGCTTGGAGGCGGGGCGACTCGGCTTGGCGGGCGCGCAGCTCGTGCTGCACGCGGGCGCGCCGGCCCCGACGGGACTGGAGGCCACGGTCTCCGGAAGGCTGGTGGCCTGGGCCTCGGCCGGGGTGGCCTTGGCCGGGTAGCAGCCCAGGATCTTGAGGTACAGCGTCTCGGTGCGCAGGGCCTCCAGCGCCGCCGCCACCTTCTGGTCGACCACGTTGCCTTCGAAATCGACGAAGAACATGTACTCCCAGGGCCGGTTGGGCCGCGGGCGCGATTCCAATTTGGTCAGGCTGAGCCCGTACTCGGCCAGGATCTGCAGGCAGCGCAGGAGGGCGCCCTTCTCATGGCGGGTGGAGAGGATCATGCTGGTCTTGCAGGGCACGCGCGTGTCCACCGGGCTGGGCGTGCGCGCCAGGGCCACGTAGCGCATGAGGATGACCTCCTCGTTGCCCACGGCGCGATTGAGGATGGTCAGGCCGTGGGCGGCCGCGGCCTCGGGCGTGCCGATGGCGGCCATGGTGGGGTCCTTGGCCTCGGCGACCAGCCGCATGGCCTCGCAGGTGTCCGGGCAGGGCTCGGGGCGGGCCTGGGGCAGGGCGCCCACGAAGGCCGAACACTGATCGAGGGCCAACGGGTGCGAGAGGATGCGGCGCAGTGCCGACACCGGCACGTTCGCCACCCCGGCCAGGCACAGCTCGACCTTGTACGATTCCTCGCCCACGATGTGCAGGTCCTGCTCGCGCAGCACCTCGTACACGTGATTGATGGATCCGGCCACCGTGTTCTCGATGGGCAGAAACGCCAGATCCACTTGGCCGGTCGTCAGTTGCTCGATGATCTGACGCAACGTCGGCAGACCCGCGAAGCGGCCGCGCAGACCCTGGCCCGCCACGTACTGCTCGGCGGCCAGGTTGTTGTAGGTCAGCGGCGAGCCCTGGTAGGCCACGGCCACCTCGTCCCGATCGCCCTCGACCAGCGAGGCCACCTGGCGACTCACCGAGTGGGTGATGATCTCGGAGAAGATGGTGCGGGCCAGCGGAGCGGCCACGCCCAATGAACGGGCCAACGCCTCGACGCGG
This sequence comes from Pseudomonadota bacterium, assembly GCA_023438785.1. Lineage (GTDB taxonomy): Bacteria > Myxococcota_A > Polyangia > Fen-1088 > Fen-1088 > Fen-1137. The sequence goes on along the minus strand of JAEXQJ010000227.1, from coordinate 9,959 downwards.
TTGAGGACCTCTCGCTCGCGCTCCGGATCGCGGATGCTCTGCCGGCTGCCGGATTTCTCCTTGGCGATGTTCGAGACCGTCTCCAGACGGCGGGCCAGCAAGCGGACGATCTCATCGTCCACTTCGTCCAGACGTCGTCGCAACTCCTGCAAAGCGGCACTGCGCGGTTCGGTGGGCATGGAGAGCGCAGCTTATCAGGTGGTGTGCCTGACTACACCGGCCAAACCGGGCCGCGCGGCCTTCGCGAGGCGCACGGTGCTGCTCTCCGCCGCGCCCCTGGTGGCCGCGAAGATGCCCGTGCATCGCGGCGCTGACGCGGACGGGAATTCACGGCGCGCGCCGGCTATAGTTGCCGGCCATGATCTCCGAGCCCTTGACGGTGTGGTGCAACTTGCAGTTGCCCGATCGGGCGCTGGAGGCGTTGCAGGCCGGCTTGGGCGCGCACCGATTGATCCGGGCGCACGAGAGCGCGGAATTCAACCAGCCCCTGGGGCGGCCCGATCCTCACCTGCCCGAGGCTGACATCGCCTTCGGCCAGCCGGAGGCCGAGCAGTGTGTGCACTCGACGCGCTTGCGTTGGCTGCATCTGACCAGCGCGGGCTACACGACTTTCGCCGCGGCCGACGTGGTTGCCGCGTTGTCGGCCAAGGGCGTTCCCGTGACCACGAGCTCGTCCGTGTACGACGAGCCCTGCGCCCAGCACGCCCTGGCTTTCATGTTGGCCGAGGCTCGTCAGTTGCGGCGTTCGTTCGGGGATCAGCTCGGCTCGCACGCCTGGGACACCACGCCCACCCGGGCGGCTTCGTTCCTGCTGCGCGAGCAGACCGTGTTGCTGGTGGGATTCGGTGCCATCGGGCGGCGGCTGGCCCAACTCCTGGCGCCGTTCGGCCTACGCGTGCTGGGGTTTCGCCGCCATCCGTCGCGCCAGGAGGCCGTGGACGTGCGGCCAGTGGCCGAGTTGGAGGCCTGGCTGCCGCGTGCCGACTGGGTGGTGGACCTCCTGCCGGCCAGCGTGGAGACGGCCGGCTTCTTCGACTTCTCCAGGCTCTCGGCCATGAAGCCGGGGGCCGTGTTCATAAACCTCGGTCGCGGTTTCACCGTTGACCCGGATGCGCTCATGGGCGCCTTGCGCGGGCATCTGCGGGCGGCCTATCTGGACGTGACCGTACCCGAGCCGTTGCCGCAGTCTCACCCTCTGTGGACGCTGCCCAACTGCTTCATCACGCCCCACGTGGCGGGTGGCCACGTCGACGAGTACGAGCGATTGGTCGCGCTCTTCTTGGGCAACTTGCAGCGTTTCCTGCACGCCCAGCCGCTCTCGGGCCGCGTGTACTAGCAGCCCGCGTGCGAACGACGCGCGGCAGAGCCGGCGCTTTCTCGCGAGCCAGGCACTGCGGCGTCCCTGGTGCAACTTGCGCTTTTCCCAGACCCTGTGCACCATGCGCACCGCCGTCCCGGTGCAGCACTGGCCCGGGGGCGGTCTTAATCCAGTGCGGCTTTTTATTGAATGAGGTGTGAAATGAGGAAGTCAGTCCTGAGCATGTTCTCCCTCGGCCTCCTCCTGTCGGCGGCCAGCGCGGCCTCGGCAGACCCGGCGAACGGCGCGGTCGAGAAGGAACAGAACAAGAAGGGTTACATCGTCGTCTTCAAGCCCGGCGTGGCCCATCCTGGCGTGTCCGGACAGGACGTCGCGGATGTGGTGGCGGATGTCAGCTCCAGGCACGGCGGGTCGGTCATTCGCACCTTCACGCATGCCCTCCAGGGCGCGGCTATCCAGCTCACCCCGGGCGCGGCGGCCGCGCTGGCCAAGGATGATCGCGTTGCCTACGTGGAGGAGGACGCAATCGTCCAGGACACCAGGCTCCTGGCCAAGGCCAGCCTCAGCAGTGTGGCGTCCGTGGGCCTGACCGGCAGCGCCGTCACTACCGCCGCGCTGAGCGCCGCCAGCACAAACGTCAGCCAGACCACCGAGAGCTGGGGCCTGGACCGCATCGATCAGCGCCAGCTGCCCATCGACGGCACCTTCAATTACCCCAGCCAGGGCGGCGAGGGGGTGCACATCTACTCCATCGACTATGGCGCGAACATGGCGCATGAGGAGTTCATCAAGGACGATGGCACCTCGCGCCTGGTGCCCGAGTGGGATTACGTGGACAACGACAGCACGCCGGATGACTGCATCGGATGGGGAGCCATCGCCAGCGGCATCGCGGCGGGCAAGCAGTACGGCGTGGCCAAGAAGGCCACCGTGCACGTCCTGCGCGTCTACGACTGCAACATGTTCGGGGCCTACTCCAACATCATCGCGGCCATCGATTGGGTGACCGCCCACCACGTGCATCCGGCGGTCGCCTACGTGCACAACCAACAGACCAAGTCGCAGGCCATGAATGACGCCGTCGCCGCCGCCATCGCCCACGGCGTGACCTACGTGGCCATGGCGGGCAACGGTAACTCCGACGCTTGCCAGATCTCGCCGGCCTCTCTGCCTGAGGTCATCACGGTGGGCGGCTCGCGCAACACGGACCAGCGCCTCGAGATTTCCAACTGGGGGAGCTGCGTGGACATCTTCGCGCCAGGCCTTGCCATCGGCGGGGCGTGGGTGGGCTGGCCGGGCGCCTACAACTGGGTCAGCGGCACGGACCTGTCCGCCTCGCTGGTGGTTGGAACCGCGGCTCTGTACCTCGGGCAACACACCTCTGCCTCGCCCGCCGAGGTGACGAACGCGCTCCTGTCGCAGGCCACCACCGGCGTGCTCACGAATCTGGCTGGTTCGCCGGACCGCCTGCTCTACGAGGGGTTCCTGACCAGCCCGTCCAGCGCCCGCCCCTGCGACGGCCTGTGCAGCAACCCGGTCCCCATCAGCTGGACGGGCAGCTACCAGGGCGGCAACCTGGGCACGAGCGCGCTGTGCTACGAGACCACGCAGAACGTCTGGGGCGGCAACTGTGGCAACTTCGTGAGCCCGCGGACCCTGAAGGTCAACGGCGTCGCCGAGCGTTGCGACTGGGGCAACTGGGCGTCCATTCCGGCCAAGCGCAACGGTGGGTACTGCATCCAGATCACCGCTGGCGACTACCCCTGGGCTTACATGACCCTCTGGTAGGCCGCAGGTAACGCTGGTCGGCGAGCGTTCTCGCCGGTCATGAGGCGCCGTCCCTCCGCATCAGCGGGCGGGTACGGCGCCTCTTTCTTTTGAGCTCGTCGAGGGGGCCGTCCATAGAACGGTGTGTCGAAGGTGGATGCCGGAGGCCTGCTGTGTCGCGAGTTGGCCTATGGTTTTTCTCGCTATGTAGAGTAAGCTAGATTACATGGCCATCAGCGGTGTGCATCCATCGCAGTCCATTTCGGGCCTGGAGAACGGAACCGACAGACTGCGCGGGTTGGAAGACGCGGCTGTTCAGCGCGCCCAGCGTGAGCACGTGGTCTCGCCACCCGTCGTGGTGGAGATGGGGCGCCCCAAAGAAACGGCAGCGACGTACGCGCCACCTCACCAGCGTGCCGAGGGTGTGGCCAACGCCGCTGCCGCCCGCGTCGCCGACAACGCCCAGGCCGCCGAGCGCGCTACGGCCGACGTTCACGCCAGCACGGCGTCAGCCGGCACGTTGGTGGCTGCAGGTGGTGGCAGTGGTCGGGCCGGGGTGAAGATCGATGCGCTCGCCGCCGCGTCCAGCGGCAAGGTCGCGACCGCGCCGGTGACCCCGGCCGCGGCCTCGACTCCCTCGTCTTCGCCCGTGCACGCGGCCGCCTCGGCCTTGCGCGCCTTCGAGGCGGTCCAGCCCCTGGAGGCCCGGGCCGTCAAGCAGGCCAGCGGCCAGCGCGGCGCCGCGGCCAACTCGGCGGACAGGACCGACAAGCTCGAAGACCCGCGCTGGGCCGCCTACCGGCGGGCCAGCGAGCAAACACGGCAGCAGGATCACGGCCAGCAGGGCGGCGGCAGCACATCTCAGCGCCGCGGTTGAGTGCGCGTGGCCGTGAGCTACGGCCTAACCACCGCCATGCCCATGGCGTGAAACCCCTTGTCGACGAAGACGGTGCTGGCGGTGATGCCCGAGGCGAGGGGGCTACACAGGAACGCGGCGGTGGCGGCCACCTCAGCGGCGTTGATCGATTCGGGCAGGGGCGAATTGGCGCGACAGTATTCGATCATTTGCCCGATGAGGCCGATGGCGCTCGCGGCGCGCGAGGCCCAAGGACCCGCCGAGAGGGCATTCACGCGCACCCCCCACTTGCGGCCTGCCTCGTAGGCCAAGACGCGCGTGTCGCTCTCCAGGGCCGCCTTGGCCGACGACATGCCACCCCCGTAGCCGGGGATGATGCGTTCACTGGCCAGAAAGCTGAGCGCCAGAAACGAAGCGCCGGGCCGGGTCAGCGGCGCCAGGTGCTGCACCATCGACGTGAACGAATAGGCGCTGGTGGCCACGGCGGCGCCGTAGCCCTTGCGGCTCGTTTCCAGGAGCGGCTTTTTGACCTCGGGGCCGTTGGCCAGGCTGTGCACGACGATGTCCAGGCACCCGTCGCCGAAATCCGCGCGCAGGCGGTCGGCCAGGCCGCACATGCTCACGTCCCCCAGGTCGCGGTAGCGCTTGTTCTCACGCACCTCCGCGGGGACGTCGTCGGCGCGGTCGTAGTCTGCATCGAGCGGGTAGATGCGTTCGAATTCCAGTTTGCGCCCGTCGGAGAGCTGCAGCGCTTGGTCGAACTTCCCGCGCTCGAGCATGGTCCGGAAGATGCCCAGCGCCGGTGGCCACGTGCCCAGGCATACCGTCGCCCCCGCCTCGGCCAGGGCCTTGGCGATGGCGAATCCAAAGCCCCCATCATCCGCCACCCCAGCCACGAGCGCACGCTTCCCGGTGAGATCTATTTGAAGCATGTCTGCATGATTCCCACGCGGCGCCGCCCGGTCAACCTCCGTCCGGGCCGCGCAGAGGTGGCAGGGGTGATGCCGCGCGACCGTACCGCGCAGAGGTGATCGCCGGGGCCGCAACCTGGATGTCCGCGCCACCCGTCTCCGGTGCCCTCTCCGCTCGCCTCCGTGCCCGCAACCGCCCTTCCTGCCCCCACCGTTGCCTCTCTACGCCTCCGCTTTGGGATACGACCCGAAGAGGCGCAGGCTCTCCACGCAACCGGCCAGTGCGGCCAGGGCACGGCGCACGCGGGGGTCGGCGCGGTCGCCGATGAAGTCGATGTAGAACGAATACTCCCAGGGGCGGCCCACGATGGGGCGCGACTCGATCTTGGTCATGTCCACCTTCTGCTCGGCGAAGGCGGCCAACGCCTCGTACAGCGAGCCCGGGTGACTGGCGATGCGGAAGACGATGCTCGTCTTGCGCGTACCGGTGTGGCGCACGGGAATGCTCTTGCCGCGATCCGGGCGCGCCATGACGAAGAAGCGTGTGAAGTTGTGCGGGCTCGATTCGATGTTTTCGGCCAGCACCTGTCCCTTGTAGATGGCCGCCGCACTCCGGCTCGCGATGGCGGCCTCGTCACCGCGGCGGTCGTGCATCACGGTCTTGGCCGCCCCGGCGGTGTCGTAGGCCGGCACGACTTCCAGGTTGGGCACGTCCTGGCGCAACTTGCGCAGGAAGTCCTCGCACTGGGCTAACGCCACCGGGTGCGAGAGTACGCGCTTGATCTGGGCCAACTTGAGCCCGCGCGGCGCGATCAACTGGTGCTCCACGCGCAGCACCACCTCGCCCACGATGGTGAGGTCGTAGTCGACGAGCAGGTCGTAGTTCTTGATGACCGATCCCGCCAAGGTGTTCTCGATGGGCACCATGGCGCAGTCCGCCTCGCCGCGCACCACGATGTCGAACATGTCGTTGAACTCGCGGCAGGGCAGGGGATCTATGCGCTTGCCCAGAATGCGGTAGGCGGCCTCCTCGGAGAAGGCGCCGCGTTCACCCTGAAAAGCGACCCGAATCTTCTTTGACCGACGTGTAACCACGCCAGTCACGATACCCCAGGGGCACGCATTTTGTAGCCCACATGGCGCACGGTCTCGATCATGTCCGCCCCGGGGCCCAGCTTGGCCCGCAGGCGCCTCACGTGGATGTCGACGGTGCGCGTGTTGCCCGTGTACCGGTAGCCCCACACGCGAGACAACAACTGCTCGCGCGTGAAGACGCGGCCCGCCCCCACGGCCAAGAACTTCAAGAGCTGGAACTCCTGGCGCGGCAGCTTGAGCACGCGGCTGCGGTAGCTGGCCTCCACGGCGACCGTGTCGATGACCAAATCGCCCAGCTTGATGCGGCCCGAGGCCGAGAACGACGAGAGCCGCCAATCCAGCTGGCGCACGCGTGCGTAGAGCTCCGGACCGACGATGGGCGAGAGAATGAAATCGTCCATGCCCAGCTCGGGGTCCAGGCCGGGCAGACGCGAAACCTCGATACACAAGAGGATCGGCACCTCGGCCAGCGTGGCCATCTGCTTGGCCCGTTTGACCACGGCGCGGCCAACTTCGAGGTGGGGGCCCGCATCGACGACGACCACGGCGGGGCGGACGTGCTCGATATCATCCGGGAGATCGTCCAGATCGTAACCGACGCAGACCACCTCACAGCCGAGGTCACGCAGGGCGGCCGCGGGCGAGTCTGGCTCACTGGCGCCGGCTTGCGGTCTGGACATGACGACAATTGCGCGCATTTGTCGAAACACACAGTAGCAGGTGCGAAAAAGAGAGTCACTTCGCGCCGTAAAACTCAGCCCTGTGTTTCCGGCGAATTGTGCGTGGTGGGGCGCATGTTGCCTGTTTGTTTCGGACGGGTTTCCGTCAGGCAAAATCTGCCACAGCGACACGTTGGTGTGCAGCTAGGGCGCGTCCAAACGATTAGGTTATCCGCATCCCCCTCTCCAACGAATTCGCCGGAGCACAGACCATGAGCAGCAAGGCAGCAGTGCAGCGCCCCCGCGGCCAGCAGCCGCAGAGGCAGGGACTTTACGATCCGCAGTTCGAGCACGACGCGTGTGGCGTCGGGTTCGTGGTGGACGTCTCCGGACGCAAGTCGCACGGGATCGTTCGCAACGCGATCCAAGTTCTCGAGAATCTGGGGCACCGGGGGGCATCCGGATCCGAGGAGAACACGGGGGACGGCGCGGGACTCCTCATCCAGCTGCCTGACACCTTCCTCCGCAGCGTCACCGCCAACATCGGCATCGAGTTGCCCGGCCCCGGCCAGTACGGCGCGGGCATGGTGTTCCTTCCCACCGATTCCGTGCAGGCTGCCGAGTGCCGGCGCTTGCTCGGCCAGGCCGTCCAGGAGTTGGGTTTCAAGGTCGTGGGGTGGCGCGAGGTTCCCGTCAATCCGTCCGGCCTGGGCAAGACGGCCCTGGACTCGCGGCCCGAGATGGCCATGGTCTTTCTCGCACGGCCTGATGGGCTCGATGACGAGGCCTTCGAGCGTCGCCTGATGCTCGTGCGGCGCACGGCCGAGAAGGCGGTGCGCGCCAGTGGTCTGGTCGACCGCGGGATGTTCTACATCGCCAGCCTGTCGTCGCGGGTGATGGTGTGGAAGGGCATGCTCAACGCGGACCAGCTAGATCGCTTCTTCCCCGATCTCTCCGAGCTCACGCTGGAGTCGGCGCTGGCCCTCGTGCACTCGCGCTTCTCCACCAACACCTTCCCCTCCTGGTCGCGCGCGCATCCCTATCGGATGATCGCCCACAACGGCGAGATCAACACCCTGCGCGGCAACGTGAACTGGATGTCGGCCCGCGAGCACGATCTGGAATCGCCGCTCTTCGGCCCGGACATCGACAAGCTGCGCCCGGTGGTCGATCAGTCGGGCAGCGACTCGGGCATGTTCGACAACGTCCTTGAGGCCCTGGTCATGGGCGGCCGCAGTCTGCCGCACGCCATGATGATGATGATCCCGGAGCCCTGGCACAACCACAAGACCATGAGCCAGGAGAAGCGAGCCTTCTACGAGTACCATTCCTGTCTGATGGAGCCCTGGGATGGCCCGGCGGCCATCTGCTTCACCGACGGTGCCCGCATCGGCGCCGTGCTCGACCGCAACGGCTTGCGGCCTCTGCGCTACACGGTGACGACCGACGGCATGGTGGTCATGGCCTCGGAGACGGGCGTGCTCGACATCGCGCCCGAGCGGGTCAGCCACAAGGGGCGCATCCAGCCCGGCCGCATGTTCCTCGTCGACACGAGCCAGAAGCGCATCGTCTCCGACGACGAAATCAAGGCACTCGTGGCCTCCGAGCGTCCCTACGGCCAGTGGGTCGAGGCCCAGCGTGTGCTTATGCGCGATCTGCCGGCCCCAACCCACGTGGCCCAACCCGATCACGCCACGTTGGAGCTGCGCCAGAACGTCTTCGCCTACACACACGAGGATCTTCGCCTCCTGCAACCCATGGCCGAGACGGGCGGCGAGCCCATCGGCTCCATGGGAACCGACACCCCGCTGGCCATCCTCTCCAATCGGCCGCAGGCCCTGTTCGACTACTTCAAGCAGCTCTTCGCCCAGGTGACCAACCCGCCCGTGGATGCCATCCGCGAGGAGTTGATCATGTCGGCGGGGACCACCATCGGTCCGGAACGCAACCTCTTCGACCCGCAGCCCGAATCCGCACATCAGATCGATTTGAAGTCCGTGGTGCTGACCAACGGCGAGTTGGAACAGCTACGCGCTCTCAAGGGCTGGCGTGGCTTCCACTCGCGCACTCTGTCCACCGTTTACCGCGCGGCGGATGGCGAGGCGGGGCTCACGGCTGCCCTCGACGAGCTGTGCGCCAAGGCGACGGCGGCCGTGAAGGACGGCTGCCAGATCCTCATCCTGTCCGACCGCGATTTCGATGCGGACAGGGGGCCCATGCCGTCGCTGTTGGCCTGCGCGGCGGTGCACCATCACCTGCTGCGCGAGGGGTCGCGCACCCACACCTGCCTGGTGGTGGAGAGCGGCGAGCCGCGGGAGGTCCACGACTTCTGTCTGCTCGTGGGCTACGGCGCCAGCGCGGTCAATCCGTATCTCGCCTTCGAGACCATCGAGAACCTGACCAAGGAAGGCGTCATCAAGCTCGACGCCGACAAGGCCCGCTACAACTACACCAAGGCCATCAACAAGGGCATGGTCAAGGTCATCTCGAAGATGGGCATCTCGACCATCCAGAGCTACCACGGCGCCCAGGTCTTCGAGGCCATCGGTCTGCATCCCACGCTGGTCGAGCGGTACTTCACCGGCACCGCTTCGCGCATCGGAGGGTTGGACCTGGCGGGCATCGCCGAAGAGGTCCGGCGCGTGCACCGCAAGGCCTACCCCATGCGCGCGGCCGTGCGACCGGGACTGGAGCCGGGTGGCGAATACCGCTTCCGCAGCGAGGGTGAGCACCACCTGTTCAACCCCGAGTCGATCTCGAAGCTGCAGGCGGCCGTGCGCACGGGCAATTACGACCTCTACAAGCAGTACGCCCAGCTCATCAACGACCAATCCAAGCACCTGGCCACCCTGCGCGGCCTCATGGACTTGCGTCACCCGCGGCCGCCCATCTCCCTCGACGAGGTGGAGCCGGTGGAGGCGATCGTCAAGCGCTTCAAGACCGGCGCCATGTCGTACGGCTCCATCAGCAAGGAGGCGCACGAGACCTTGGCCGTGGCCATGAACCGCCTGGGCGGGCGCAGCAACACGGGCGAAGGTGGGGAGGATCCGGCGCGTTGGACACCCCTGTCCAACGGCGATTCCATGCGCAGCGCGATCAAGCAGGTGGCCTCGGGGCGCTTTGGCGTCACCTCGGCCTACCTGGTGAACGCGGACGAGATTCAGATCAAGATGGCCCAGGGGGCCAAGCCCGGCGAGGGCGGTCAGCTCCCCGGGGCCAAGGTCTATCCGTGGATCGCCAAGGTCCGTCACTCCACCCCGGGCGTAGGCCTCATCTCGCCGCCGCCTCACCACGACATCTACTCCATCGAGGATCTGGCCCAGCTCATCCATGATCTGAAGTGCGCCAACAAC
>JAEXQJ010000224.1 GCA_023438785.1 Pseudomonadota bacterium | reverse complement strand
GCGCCGGAGAAGTTCTTGCGCCGCCGCGAATACGGGGTGGGCAAGTTCTTCGACGCCACCATCTCCGGGGCCGGAGGCTAGAGCCCGCGTGGCCGCGCCGCTTGGAACACCGCTTCCGCGCTCGTGGGCCGCCACGGAGAACGACAGGTCGGCGAGCGTGGCGGCCGCGCCCGGCTCGTGGCGAACCGTGACCGCGCGGAACTCCAGCGCCGTGTCGCTCATGCCCAGGCCCCCGCGCGCATCAGGATGGATAGCGTCAGGGCCGCGGCGGCCGCCAGCAGAGCGACGACGTCGGCCGCGCGGGTCTTGGCCTTGCTGAACGAACACAGGTGGTCATCGCAGTAGCCGCGCAACTCCATGACCGAGGCGATCCGCTCGGCCCGCAGCACGACCCGGGGCAGCCAAACCCGCGGCAAGGCGCGCAGGATGTGCCAGGCGGCCATGCCGGCCGTCGAGGCCCCGCGCACGGCCATGGCCGAGGCCACGCTCTTGGTTTCGTGGAACAGCGTGGCGGTCTGGTGGGTGATCTGCAGCAGGATCGCGGAGACCAGGCGGGGAACGGGCAAGCGCGCCAGGGCCTCACGCAGATCGCTGCCGTCCAGGCAGGCGATGGTTCCGAGGGTGACCAGCATGCCGGAGAGGCCGCGCAGCACGATGGCCCACAGGATCGCGGCCGCGGAGTGCCAGCCCTCGGTCGGAGACGCGGGCAGCAAGGGCCAAAGGAGCACGTACGGCAGGAAGAGCACCAGCCCGAGCAGGACGGTCATGCGCATCACGCGCAGGGGCGGGCGGCAGGCGCTCAGCCACGCCACCACGAGCCCGACCACGACCAGCGAGCCCTGTGCCGTGGCGGCCGGGGCGACCATGCTCGCCGCGAACACGAGGGTTCCGGCCAGCAGGCGCGTGTGCGGGGCCAGGGCCTTGAGCGGGCCTCGGCCGCAGCCCAGGACGTCGTGCAGGGATCGACGCATCGAGGTTCAACCGCCGGGTTTGCGCCCGGTGACCAGGTAGCTGTCGGTCGTCTCGACCGCGGTCGTGACGCGAAAGCCGAGCCCGGCCAGCAGATGGCCCGTCTGCTCGGCCGGCAGGAGCACGTCGTGGTGCACGGCCTCGCCCGCGGTGGAGTGGATCTGGTTGACCATGGCCCGCGAGATCAGATGCCACACGTGCAGGCTGCCGCCCGGACGCAGCACGCGAAGGAACTCGCGCGTCACCGCCACCTGGTCATCGAAGTGCGGCCACACCGAGTAGCAAATGGCGCGGTCGCAGGACCCAGCCGCCAGCGGCAGTCGCCGCGCATCCTCGATGTGCCACGCGACGCGCGGGTCGCTCACCTTGCCGCGCGCGATTTCGATCATGCGCGGCGAGATGTCCACCGCAATCACGCGCCCGGCCTCCGAGAGTCGGGCCAGCAGGGCTCGGGTGAGATTGCCCGTACCGCAGCCCACGTCGAGGATGGTCTCCGCGGGGCCGACGCCGAGCTCGTTCAGGCCGCGGGCGAACTTGGCGGCCAGGGCCTCCAGGTCGTCCCAGCCGTCCCATTTGGGCGCGATCGAGTCGAAGAAGGCGGTCCTTGGGTTGCTGATGCTGCCGTTCATTCGGGGATCCTTTCCCGGGAAGAAGTGTTGGAGCGAGCGAGCTCCCTGCCGACCTTGGCGATGGGCGGGACGACGACCAGCATGAGGATGATGCCTGGCCAGCCGGTCAGGAACGACACTCCGGCCATGACGCCGGCAGGGAGCTGGATGAAAGAGGCCACGAGGAACATCATCGCCACGTGAAGCGCGCGCCCGGTGAGCAGGATCGGGAGCAGGACGACCCACGCGTTGAGACGCGGCCAGCGCCGGACGCAAAAGGCGATGAGCGCGGCCATGAGCCCCAGCTCGATGGCCATGACAGGCGCGATCGGGGGAAAGAGGGGCGGCATGCCCAGGACCGCGCCCGAAAGGATCGGCGTCAGCATGGCGGTGAGCGCGGCCAGCAGGGGCCGCACGAAGAAGGCCAGGGTCACGAGCGGCAGGTACATGGGCATGAACACAGGGCCCAACTGAAGCACGTGAAAGAGCATGGGCAGAAGCAGGGAGGCCGCGCCGAAGAGGCCACAATAGGCGAGCTCACGAGGTGAAATGTGCATCAGATGCCCAACTTCAGCCCGGCCAGGACGTTGCAGCCGGGCATGGGATAGTCGCGTACGTAGGCATAGCGCCGGTCCAGCAGGTTGCGCACCAGAAGATAAGGCTCGATTGTTACCCCGCGCGTTGTCGACGAGTGGCGGTACCCGAGCGCGAGATCCATGACGAACACGTCGTCGATGGGCTGGCGGCCGTAATCGGCCATGTACAGGCCATGCACCCACTCGGCGGTCAGATTGCCGCGCACGTGGTGCGCGCCCACGGTGTGGCTGGCCTCCACGCTGAGATTCACCTTGGCGTCGGGGTTCTGCCGCGTGTAGCGGCCCACGTCCTGCCAATCCCCCGCCAGCGAGAAGGACAGCGGGCCCACCTGCTTCACGCTCACGCGGCCCTCGACGCCGGCGATCACGACGTGATCGATGTTGACCACCTCCGCGGCCGGCCAGGCGCCGAAGTATTTGATCATGTCGCGCGCGTCGGTGCGGTAAGCCGTCACCGTCACGTCCACCAGGCGCGACAGGAACCCGGCACCTAGATCCGAGTTGAGCGCGTACTCGGGCTGCAGATCAGGGTTCGCGATGGGGTAGGGCAGGTACAGCTCGCGCAGGGTCGGCTGACGGAAGTTCCGCGACAGCCGGCCGTGCACGTAGAAGCCGTGGCCCACGTCCCACCGCACGCCCCCCTTGTAGAGCAGGATCGCGCCGTAGCGATCGCTGTACAGCCCGCGCGCGCCGGCGCTCAAGGTCAACTCCGGGGCAGGCTGAAAGACGAGTTGCCCGTACAGGGAGGCGTCGGACAGGTCCTGCACCTCGGGCCGCTCGCCCGTGATGCGGTCCTCGACGGTGCCAGCGACGCGTTCCCCGGCCAGCCCGACCAGCACCCGGAGCGCCTGGAGCGGACGCAATTCCAGCTCGCCGGTGCCGCCCGTGGTCGTGTCACGCGAGTAAAACCCGTCGTACAGACGGTGGATCCCCAGGTTCAGGTAGGGCGTGAGGGTGACGCGGGTCGCGCCACGCGCGTAGAGGAGCTGGGCCGAGACGTTCTCGCGCCACACGTCGAACCAGTGGTCAGGCGTGGGGTTGCTGATGGGGCCCGGATCATTGCCCTCCACATGGGCCAGCTTGTTCCTCACCCAGAGGCGCAGCGACGAGGTCAGGCGCCGGCCCACCGCCACGTGGCCGACCATGTCGCTGCCCCCCGCGCCCAGGCGATGGCCCTCGGTGCTTAGGTCGTGGAATGCGGCTGCCATGTCCCACGGCCCCGTGTGCGCGAGCGCGGACACGGACTGGCGCGAGGTCGCGTAGCTGCCGTAGGCCACATCGCCCAGCAACTCGTAGCCCTCCTGTTGCCTCCAGCGGCTGCGCATGACGACCGCGCCGCCCATGGCGTTCGTGCCATAGAGGGTCGAATCGCCGCCCTTGATGACCAGCACGTCCTCGATGAGCTCCGGCGTGTACGCGTCGGGCAGGGGATGGCCGAAGATGCCCTGGTAGTCCGGCACGTCGTCCTCGACGACCAGGATCTGCGAATTGGGGCTGCCGCCGAGCCCGCGAATCCGGATCCCACCCGTGGCCCCGTTGGCGACCCCGTGAATGCCGGCGCCGCGGGCCGGCACATACACGTCGCCCGCTGCCTGGGCGAGGGCCTCGAAGGTGCTGGCCGAGGCGCTCCGGCGCAGGTGCTCGCCGGTGACGGTCGTGGTGTCCTGGGTCCGGTCGCGCAGACTGGGCCGGCGCGCGGTGACCACGATCTCGTAGGCGGACGGGGCCGCCAGGAGCTCGTCCCGCGTGGCCGCGCTGGACGCGGACGCCTCCCCGTCGGCCGTGGCCGCCACGGAGGCATCCACCGCAGCGCCGTCTAGCCCGGCATCATCCGCGGTGCCACCGTCGGGGTTGGCATCGGCATCCTGGGCCCTGGCCGCGCTGGCGACCAGACTGGCCAGCAAAGGCACAACGATCAACAGCCGCACGCGCGCCTCAGTGGCCGTAGGGACCGGGCAGGGAGAAGTCCTGTTCCATGTTGTCCAGGGTGATCTCGACGCGTCGGAAGTCGCCGTAGCCGGCCTGCACGCGCGACGAGGTTTGGTAGTTAAACCAGGTCGGCACCACGTTGACCAGCCCGGGGTCCATGCCGCCGTCGGGCGCCTCGGCCAACTCGCCGTTGCACGGGCATACGCCGGACAGGGTGCCGTCCTCGGCCTGCTCCTGGCAGTAATCCTGCGCGTCGAACCTCTGGAAATGGACGCGGTCCTCGCCGGGCAGACAGCGTCCCGGCGCGGTGGCCGCGCCGAAGGCCAGCACGGTGGTCCACGCGCACCCGTTGAACGCCGGGTTCTTGATGAGCATGTGCTCGGCGGTGCGGTTCACCACCACCACCTCCGGATACTCGAACTCGCAAGCCGTCACCAGGGTGGCCAGCCCGAGCACCGCGATGCCGAGGCCCCCAGGTCTTTGTGCGGCGCGGCCAAGTCCTATCTTGCGCTCGCCGTCAGCTACTCGAGGCACTGGGCGTTCTCGGTGCGCTGGGCATAGGGCAAGAAGGCGAATTCGGGCCAGAGTCCGAGGATGCGGTTGTAGAGCGCCTCGGGGATGGGGGCCGTACCCTGGGGCGGGCAAGAGCCCTGGTGGTTGGGCAGGTTGATGGCAATGGTCCGGTGCTGGCCGGGCACCACCTCCTCCTCGTTCTTGCTGGCGATGGGCAGGGCGTGGGCGGGGCTGCACGTGGGGTCGTTCCACGCCGCCACCATGAGCACGTTGTCCAGGCCCGGCTGCACCTCTTGCTCGGGGCTGCTCTCCCCGGCGGCGAGCGCGGGCGTGCTGAAGTCCACGCCGAGGTACGAGGCCCTGCAGATGGTCCACGGCGGCTGGTACGACATGGCCGGGTTGTTGAAGTCGTTCTGGATGCTGACGAAGGCGACGCTGTCGTCGTCGCTCCCGCATGCGGAAAGAGTCAGTCCCACCGCCAGAGCTACGAGGATGGTTTTCATCGTGTGTGTCTCCCGGGTGTTACGAGTGCGGCATTCGTAACACCATCCGGCGTGCGCAGCAAGGGGCAAATCGAGGCCTCGTCCCAGCGAGCGAGGGTCAGTCCACGTCGCCGATGATGGCGCGGAGCGAGCCCTTGTGCTGGACCAGCAGTTCCTTGGCGCGCACGGCGGGGACGCGCGCGTGGTGCATGATGAGCGCGACCTTGGCGCGCCCCCCGGCCTTCTTGATGAGCTTCTCGGCTTCGTCGGCATCGAGGTGGGTCATGCGCATGACCACCTGGATGGCACGCTGCCAGGTGCGCGGCGTGGTGGGCCTCACGTCGACCATGAGGCCGCCGTAGGTCTTGCCCAGACCGATGAAGGCCGCGCTGGTCATGGCCGAGATGGCCAGCTTGAGCGCGGTGGCCGCCTTGTGGCGGGTGAGGCCGGCGATGATCTCGGGCCCGGGTGCCAGGTCGATGAGCACGTCCGGGACCAGCTCCTCATCCTCGGCGGGGGCACCCGCGGTGGTGACCAGAATGACGGCAGCCCGTCGAAACCGGGCGTACTCGAGGGCGGTGGCCAGAAAGCGCGAGACCGGCGCATCGGCCAGGGCGCACACCACGTCCGACGGACCCACGGCCGCCCGGCGCATGCGCTGATCGGCCTCACGGCCGTTGTCCTGCGCGGCCTCCGCGGCGCGCACCAGGGCGTGCGGCCCGCCCGCCATGATGGACACCACCAGCGAGGGCGGCAGCCCGAAGGCCGGCACGGTTTCGGCCGCCTCCAGCGCGCCCATGCGACCCGCGGTGCCCACGCCCACGAAGACCAGGCGTCCGCCCCCTGCCAGACGCTGGCCAATGAGTTGCGCGGCCTGGGCCACGTGGGCCGCCCGCGCCCGCACCGCCTTCATGGCCAGGCCCTCCTCGTCCACCAGCGCCTTCACCACCTCCTCGGCCGGCCAGGTGTCGAGCATGCCCGCGCGAGGGTTCTCGCTTTCGGGCAGCGAGGCAGCGGCCTGGCGCGTGCGCGACATCGGGCCGATTCTCGACCCGGACGCGGCAAAGGGGAAGAAATCGCAATTGACGCACCCACCAACCAGGGCCAGGTGCGCCAGAGGCGAAGAGGGGCGGGGTGCTGCCGCCGAACCGGATCCTAGAGCGCCGAACGGTTTGAATCGGTCGCGAAAACGCGGATCTGCGTCGCATCCCTTCGTTGCTCGTCGGTCAAATACGTCGAGTATTCTCCCTCCTCGCGCCTCGGGCTGCTCGCATCTCCGCGTTCTCGCTCGGTCTTCAAACCGTTCGGCGCTCTAGCCGCTGTCGCTCAGGAACTCGCGAATCGCCTGCTGTTTGAGTCGGCGCGCCTCGAAGAACCTGGTGAAGTAGTAGACGAGCTGGCTGTCACGAACCGACCACAGTCGGCTGTGCCCCTCGGGGGCATCGACGTTGACCGGTCGGGCCACCACCGTGCCCCCCTGTGATCGCAGGGCTGCGCGGGCTTCTTCCTCGTCCGTAAACAGCACCCGTGTCTCCGCCTGCCGCGGCTGGTGGACGAACACCGTCCGCTGGTTCCAACCCACCACATCGTAGGCCAGGGCCCCCACCCCTTGCACGGCCACGCTCCAGACGAAGCACACGACGAAAACCGCTCGCAGCGGGCGGCTGTCGCGCACTTGCTCGGCCACGGGAATCGCCAGGAAGGCCAGCAACACCACGACTTCGAGGAGCAGGCGTGGGCCGTAGCTCCAGCCGCCCCACCACGAAAACCAGCGCGCGGTGATCAGGCACATCGCCACGACGGCCACGGCCACCGGTCGAAGGGCCGTGAAGCGATCGTCGCGAAAGACGCGCACCAGGCCCCAGACCGCCACGACGGCGATGGGCGAGAAGACGAACAGGCCTCGCGAGGGGCTGAGGAGAATGCCGGCCAGACCCTCGAACAGCGGCGCCTGGAAGTACGCGCCGTTCGGCGTGCCCGTGGCAGCCTGGGCCACGGGGACGGCGTCGAACAAGGAGGAGACGGCAGCACCGATGTTCATTTGTCCCAGGACCAGTGCTGTCCCGAAGACGCGCCAGTTGTATGCCGCCAGCAACAGCGCCGCGGGCAACCCGCCCAGCACGAAGCGCAGCAATGCGCGACGATCCCGCATGAGGTAGTGAATGCCCACCGCCGCCAGCACGACGGCCGCGGTCGGGCGGCACACGAAAGCCAGGCCGTAGCTCAGCCCCACGAGGTAGGCGGCCCACGGGCGTTCTCGTTGCAGCAGAAAGGCGGTGCCCAGGGCCAGGAACAGGCCGGCCGGCGCGTGCTGCCACAGGGCCTGACTGCTCGTGCTCCAGACCGAGGTCCCCAAGCCATAGGACACGGCCAGGCACACTGCGGTCATCGGGCGCACGAAGCGCAGCGCCGTCAGGAACAGCAGCACGGCGCTGGCCGCGACGGCACACGAAGCCGCGAACTTGGTCGCGTACCACAGAAGGCCGCCCGAGGGTCGCTCGTAGAGATCGGCTGCAAACGGATAGACCGCGGCTACGAAGGGAACCCCCCACAGCGCCGCGCCTACGCCGTAGCGATTGGCGTACGCGCCAGGGTGGTGCGTCGGCATCAGATTGTAGACAGGAACGGGGGTGCCCAACTCGCCCCGTTCCCACGCGCGCCGCACGGGTTCCCCATTCAGGTTGGAATGCCAGGAGCGAAAGTGGGCCTTTTTCCCGGGCTGGTTCTTGAGCGGCCATTCGAACATGAACGGCTCCTCTTCGGGCGTGAAGACGAGCTTATGCTTGGTTACCAGCTTGCCAGCCAGGCGCACGCTGGCCGCGGCATCGTTGCCGGGCAGAATGTCTCCGTTGCTGATGTAGGCCCCGAGGAGCAGCGCGAAGATGAGTCCGGCCTGGACACCGCGCCTGTGCAGCGCGGCCCGAACCCTGCTGGCGCGCGCCGGCCTCGGCGGCACATGCCGATCGCTCGAGTGTGTTCGTCGTCGTCCCACTTTGTCCGTGCGAGGTCGTTGAGCGGCCCGAGACTGTATCACCCCCGCATCCCGACCTGACCACAGGGCAGCGATGGAGACGGTCTCGCTCAAGCTCTCCACTCACGTGCCGAAGTTGTTGACGTGTACGTCGACTTCGGTGACCGACGGCCCGCGCTGTTCCGGGCAGTCTAGGCCATGTCAGCCCAACTCACCGGCGCGGAGTCTCCGGCTCTTTGGCGATTGCCAGCCCTTCGCTTCCTGCTGGCGGCCGCCGCGTGGAACGTGGTGCTGTTCGCCTTGCTGCGCACGGCTTGGTTCGAGCAGCACGCGCTCTTGCCTTTCACGCGGCTGCAGGCCGCGGCGGCGACATGGTACGCGGCTCAGTCCGCCAGCCGGGTCACCGTGTCCCTCGAATGCAGCGGTACGGACGTCCTGGCCTTGTGCGCTGGATTCATGCTGGCCTAT
Source organism: Pseudomonadota bacterium (assembly GCA_023438785.1). GTDB lineage: Bacteria > Myxococcota_A > Polyangia > Fen-1088 > Fen-1088 > Fen-1137. Next base: position 6,899 of record JAEXQJ010000224.1, on the reverse strand, counting down.
CCCGCCCCGTGGCGTCGTCGGGCCGCGGGCATCGCGACGATCCTGCCGGCTCTTCTCCTGCTCAACGTGGTGCGCATCGCCACCTTGTCCGCGGCGGCCAGCTCACCGAACCACTTCAAGATCCTTCACGAGTACGCCTGGCCACTGGCCTCCATCCTGAGCGCCGCCGGGCTCGTATATCTGTGGGTACGGTCCTCGGGCCAGCGCTTCGCTGTGTCCAGCCGGGCCCCACGCATCGCCCTCTACTGCTTCGGCGGCTTCGTCGTCGCCACGCCGTGGTTCGCGGCGAGTTCCCTGTGCGGCAGGCTGTGTGGTGGCGTGGCGGGTCTTGGGGCCGTGGCCATCAACACTCTGGGTGGCCAGGCCAGCACGGCGGCCAACGTGCTGAGCACGCCGCGGGGCGCGTTCACGGTCACGCCCGAGTGCATTCTCTCTCCTGTCATCCCTTTGTGGGTGGCGGCTGTGCTGTGGTGGCCCCTCTCTCGTCGCAGCCGGATGCTCGGGCTGCTCTTGACCCTGCCCGTTGTGGCGGCTTTGGCCACCGCTCGGCTGGTGGTGTTGGCTGCCCCCGGCGCCTGGGTCGAGTCACCCATCGTCATCGTGCACGGGTTTCACCAACTCGTGCTCTTCGCCGCCTTGGTCATGATGGCCGCCGCGTACGGGAACAAAAGACCGGATGGGTCAGGCGGCGTCGGGCGCGGTCTGGCAGCGCTGGGGGGCTGTGCCGTTGGCGCGCTCGTGCTGGGGGCCACCTACAACCGACTGGTCGTCGGCTTGGCTTCGGTCTTCTCCGCGTGGGCCCCCCATACGGCATCGAATCTACGTCCTGCCGACGATGCTCAGGGCGCGCTCCTTCTTCTGCCCGTCTATCAAACCGCTCTCTTCATTGCCCTGCCGTGGGCGGCGAGGCGCACCGTCCGCTGGTCCACGCTTGCCGCCGCGGTCATCGGGCTCTTTCTGTCACAGGCCTTGCTCCTCGTCGGCGTGGGCGAGCTGGCCGCCCACTCCGGCATCCACCTGCACGCGTTGATCCTGCGTGGTTGGGCCGTCGTCGTGCCCGTGGGGCTGGCACTGCTCGTGCGCCGCGCCTCGCCCCCGGTCGGCCAAGGCGGGGGTGGTCAAGCCGCAACGGCCTATCGGACTTTCTGGGACGACGTGGGCGAGGAGTTCCCCGACCTGGGCGGCGCCGCCTCGACCGAGCTGTACCGCCAGGGCGAGCGGCGCCTGGTTAGCCAGTACCTTCCCGATCTGGCAGGAAAGCGGGTGTTCAAATCCGATCTGTGGGACGAGGCGCGCAACACGCGCATCTTGCAGTGGATCGAGCAGCGCGGGGCGCGGGTGTTTGGCATCGACATCGCCAAGCCCACCATCGAGCTGGCCCGCAGCGAGTTCGGCGGTGCGACCCTCCACGCCGCGGGTGGCGACGTGCGCGCGTTGCCCTTCCAGGACGCGAGCTTCGATGCGATCTATTCGATGGGAACCATCGAGCACTTCGCGGAAACCGAGCAGGCGATCGCTGAGCTGCTGCGGGTGCTCAAGCCGGGCGGGCGCGCGATCATCGGCGTGCCCAATCGCCACGACCCGTTCCTGCGGCCGCTGATGGTGGCCCTGCTGTACCGCCTCGGTTTGTACGGCTACGGCTTCGAGAAGTCGTATTCCAGGGGCACCCTGCGCCGCATGCTGACCCAGGCTGGCTTCTCGGTGGTGGCCGAGGACGGGGTGCTCTTCATCCCGGGCTGGCTGCGCATGCTGGATCTGCTGTGCCACACGCGGTTTCCGCGGCTGGCGCGCCTGACCGCCACGGCGGTTCACCTCTTCACCTGGCTGGAACGGCACGTGCCGGCTCTGCATCGCCACGGTTACTTGATCGCGGCCATCGCGGAGCGTTTGCCGCTGGCGACCCAGGACCGGCGCTTTAGCACCGCGGGTCGCGAGTGGCTGGTCGACGCCTTCGGCTGCAATCCGCAGGGGCTCCGCTCGCGCGAGACGCTGCAGGCGCTGTTCGCGGCCGTGGTCTCGGACCTGGGCCTCCACACGGTGGGGCAGCCGCTCTGGCATGTCTTCGATGGCGAAGCGGGCATCACGGGGCTGCAGGGGCTGAGCGAATCGCACCTGGCCTGTCACACCTATCCCGAAGCCGGATACGCCGCCTTCAGCCTGTACTGCTGCCGACCCGGGATCGACGAATGGCCGTGGCGGGCGAGGCTGACGGAGGCCTTGGGCGCCCAGGCGGTGATGGTCCGGGTGGCCGGCCGAGGAGAGTTGGCGCCCAGGCCGAGCGACCTCAGAGCAGAGCCTGAGGATTCCTCGGGAAGTGCCGATACATGCTGTCGCTCGCAGTCGAGGCGTGCCGGCGACGCCGCCTTCGATGGCATGGGTTCACGAAAAGGAGACCAGAAATGAGAGCTGTAACGGCGATCGCGAGTGCCGCGTTTGTGACCTGTCTTCTGGCCCAGACAGCGTCTGCGCAGACCGATGTCCTGACCAACGGCTCCTTCGAGTCAGGCCTGACGGGGTGGACCACAGGGTCGCACTATGAGTTGGGCGCCACCGGCACGTGCAGTTTCAACGGCGCCATCGCACCCGGCACCGAGACCCTCACGAGCCTGGCCGGTTTCCCTGCCACCCACGGCACCCAGATCGCTCTCGGCAGCGTGTCGTCCACCACCGCGGGAACCCCTATCACGAGCTGCGTCTTGTACCAAGACGTGGCCATTCCGGCCGGCGCGACGACCGCGACCATCACCTTTGACGTAGGTGTGAAAGGCGCCATCAATGCGCTCAACAACGGCTACAAAGTGGGCATCTACTCCACTGCAGAGGTGCCGGGGTACACCTTCGCCGCGTTGAATGGCTCCGTGGTCTTCGCATCACTGGCCGCTGCCGACACGACGATGCAGTCGAAGGCGACGCTCACTTTCAACATTTCCTCTCGCGCTGGCCAGACCGTACGCTTCGCCATCATCAATGCCGTGCAGAACAACGCAGGAGAGGTCATCGGCGTCGACAACGTTCACCTCCTCGTGACGGTGCCGGCCCCGCCCGTCCCGGCGCTGTCGACCTGGGCAACCATCGGCCTGGTGTTGCTGCTGGGACTCACCACTGTGCTGTCGCTGCGCAGGCGCTACGCCCGAACATAGCGACCGCTGCCCGGGACCCGCGTCGCGCGCCCCATCAATCATCTTGAGCAGAAAGCGCGAGAAACGCGCTTTCGGGTTGGCGCGCTCCGCGGCATTGGGGGCGTCCCACAGATCCCTCATGGCCAGGCGCAGCGTCGGCGCGGCGAGCTTTCGCGGCTCAAGGTGCCGACTCGGCGGCGGAGAGAGGCGATCGGCTGAGCCAAGGTGCCGACTCGGCGGCGGAGAGAGGCGATCGGCTGAGCCAAGGTGCCGACTCGGCGGCGGAGAGAGCCGATCGGCCGAGCCAAGGTGCCGACTCGGCGGCGGAGAGAGGCGATCGGCTGAGCCAAGGCGCCGACTCGGCGGCGGAGAGAGGCGATCGGCTGAGCCAAGGTGCCGACTCGGCGGCGGAGAGAGCCGATCGGCTCAGCCCACGCCCCCGATCGTCCGCCCATGACGCCGGCCACGTCAGCCCTGGATGGCCTTGACGTTCGGCTGCCACTCAAAGCAAAAACGAGGCGATGTCTGGACGGCTGTTGCGAATCTGGGTGCTCATCGGTTCCGGTCTCGTTTGCGGCGGGTGTTCGGGTGGCGAGAACTTGTCCACCACGCCCGAGGCGGGTGCTGCGCCGGCCACGACAGACCCGGCGACGGTGGATGCCAGGTGGTCCGGCAAAGGCGTGGGCGAGATATGCGACATCCTGCGCGATGCGGGGCCAACGGTGGCCGTGTTCAACGCTCAGGCTCTCGAATGCGCCGGCCGAATCTGTGTGAAGCCGCTGGACGAGCCGGGCGTGGGCATGTGCACCGCCAGCTGCAACGAGGACAGCGATTGCACACCTGTCGCCAATACCCCGTGCCAGGGTGGTTTCGCCTGTGTAATCGAATTTTCCGTCGGGCCGCTCGCCTGTCAGAAGCTCTGCACCTGCAGGGACTCCTTGCCTGATGGCGCAGATCTATCTGTTCCGGTTGCTTGCCGCTGAGAGGTTTCAGTTGAGCGTGAGGAGGTCGCCCCCGGCCCCGTCTCCGTCGTCGCGCTGGCTGGCACCGCCGTCGTGGAAGACGCCGGTGCCGAACTTCCGTTGCGCAGACAGGTCCCCAGCGTCAGGAAGGTGCGCCCGCCCGGACAAACCTGGCGCCCGCGCGCCACATCCGATGAGCCGAGTTGCTGCGCAGGACCTTCGCGCTCATTGAGAGCCGCTCAGAAGTCCCGAAAATCCGGGTCTTGTTCTAGTGGGATGAGGGCTTCGGGGTTGACAGGGGCGGCCGTTGGGGCACGGCGATGGGCAGCGCGCGCCACAGCACGAGGTGCGGGACGAATGGCCCCCGCTGGGCGCGGCGATGAACTCTTCGAGAGCTGGAAGCTGCCCACCATGGCGGCCAGCTCCTCGGACTGACTGGACAGCTCGGCCGCTGCTGACGACGATTCTTCCGAATTGGCGGCGTTCTGCTGCGTGACCTTGTTCATGTCGGCCACGGCCGCGCTCACCTGGTCCACGCCGGCGGCTTGCTCCTTGGCGGTGGCTGAAATCTCCGTCACGATCTCGCTCACCTTGCTGACACCTTCAAGGATGTCGGCCAGCTTGCTGCTGACTCCCTTGGCGTTGACTTCGCCTTCGCCTGCCTGGCGCACCGATTCGCGGATCAGCTCCTCGGTCTTCATGGCCGCCTCTTTGGATCGCAGAGCCAGACTGCGCACCTCCTCGGCGACCACGGCAAACCCGCGGCCAGCCTCACCGGCTCGAGCCGCTTCCACGGCGGCGTTGAGAGCGAGCAGATTGGTTTGGAAAGCGATCTCGTTGATGTCCTTGATGATCTGTGAGGTCCCCTCGGCGGACGCTTTGATCTTGCCCATCGAGACGGTCATTTGCTCGACGGCGCTCGAACCGTCGGCCGCCGAAGACTTGGCCGCCTGAGCGAGCGCATTGGCTTGCTGGGCGCTGTCCGCCGCCCGCCGCGCCATCGAATTCATGGACTCCAAGCTGGACGACGTCTCTTCGAGCGAACTGGCCTGAGAAGAGGCGCCATCGGCCACAGCCTGACTGGACGAGGCGATCTGGCCCGCGGCCGACGACACTTGTTCCACCGCCGAGGCCACTTGGCCCATCGCATCGTGCAAGGCTTCCGCACACTGGTTGATGACCTTCTTGATATGCGCGTGATCACCCACGTAGCTCCCCTCCATACGCGCACGAAGATCTCGATGGGCCAGTCTCTCCACCACCGATGTGGCCTCACCAATTGGCGCCAGCATGGCATCCAAGGTCCTATTCACGCCCTCGATGATCCTGCGGAAGTCGTGCTGGAAGCGTCCGGCGTCGCCACGCACGCTCAATTCGCCGCGCACCGCCGCTTCCGACAGCTTCAGGATTTCTTGGTTGACGGCACTGAGACTGGCCTTCACGCCATCGATCGCCTTGGTGATCTGGGCCTTGTCGCCGGGCAAGCGATCCATGGTCACGGAAAAGTCACCGGCCGCGTAGGCTGAGACCACCTCTACAACGCGCATCTTCACGGCGATGTGGCTCTGCACGAGCTCGTTGATGCTAAAAGCCATCTGTCCGAAGACGCCGGGAAAGTGCTCGGCCGCGATGCTTTCCTTGATCCAACCGTCGCCATGCTTTGCTGCCATCGTGGCTTGGGCCGAGACGAAGCTCGTCAGCGTGTCGATCATCGCGTTGAGGCTCTTCTTGATGGCGTCGAAGTCGCCGCGATAGTCGTCGCTGATCTTCGCGGGGATTTCGCCCTTGGCGATGCGGTCCATGCACGTCGCCGCCGTTTGCAGCGGCCCGGTGACCGCATCCAGGGTGGCATTGATTCCCTCGAACACGGGACGGAAGTCAGCCCCCACGGCGTCCAGGTCCGTTCTCGTGGACAGGGCTCCGGCGGACGCCGCCTCAGTCAACCGCCCGGCCTCGCGCACCATCCCTCCGATGCCCCGCCGGACACTTCTGGCGACGCTGAATCCGATGGCGAGCAAGAGCGCCGTGGCACCCAGGACTACGATGCCCATTGTGACACCCAGCCGCGCCGCCCTGGCCTTCGCCGATCGCTGCTCGGTAGCGGCGGCGGAATCGACCCTCTCCACCAATCGCTGAAGCAAAGGCAACTGGAACACGCGATTGGCCTCGGCGCGCAGTTTGAACGCGCGCTCGTCCAAGTCGCTCAGTTCGGCCGCGCTCGCCCCCGCCTCCGCCTTGGCCTGTCGCTCTTTCGCCAGGTCCACAAAGGGCACCATCTCCCGTCGCCAGGCATTGAGCGTCGACTGCGCGTCTCGCCAGATCCGGGTGTCCTCCTCCTGCCTCGGGCGAGCATCGAGCTCGACCATGTGGCGATCAAACGACGCGAGATTCTCCTCCAGAAAACTGATTTGGTCGCGTCGCGCGTCGAGGTCGGTCAAGCGATCGTTGACCAGAGCCCAACCCGCGCGCGCCACTTTGGTCAGAGCTTTGTCCAGGCCGTTCACGTCGCGACTGTTCGCCATGCTGACCTCGGCAAGCGCCTGTGACTCATCGGTGATCCTTTCGATACCGAAGTAGCCAACCCCGCCGATCACAATTGCGACTGCGACCGCAGTCCCTGCCAAGAGCATGACCTTCGTTGCTGTCTTGATCTCGCCGATCATCTTTTGTCCCTCGGTTCGACTGGAACCGTTGCTGCCCGAGTAACATCGGCAGAGGACGGCACTAGCTTGACGAATGACAACCATAACGAGTCCTGGCTGAACAAGAGCGAGTTCATCGCAAAAAGGCTCCTGGTCGCCTTGTGCCTGCCCAGCGA
>JAEXQJ010000215.1 GCA_023438785.1 Pseudomonadota bacterium | reverse complement strand
CCCCTTGCCCCCGTTCCCTCCGCTGGAAGCCGTGCTGCCGCCCTCGCCGTCCGAACCCGCGGGTGAGCCGCAGCCGATGAAGAGCAACCCCGAAGCAATCAGGATCACAAACCGTGCGGTGCTGTTCCGAGGTCTCATTCGCGTCATCGTCTCCATGGCTTCAGGGCCTCCAATTCATTCACCCAGCTTCGTGGAGCAGTTGTCTCGACGGCCGTCCGGCGACTGTCCTGCCGGCGCCGCTGCAAAAGAGGGTGCCTTCCATTCCGGCAATCGAGAGTTAGGATGTCAGTCAAGCTGGAACCGCTCAGCGCCGGCCGCAGGGCCTCGGGGCCGGAACCTCGTGCGGCTGGCGTCAGTGCCGACACGGCAGGACGCCTGCCTTCGTGGGGCGCGGACTTCCATTAGTGGACGATACGACTTGCTGCCCAGCGGCGAACCGGTCCCTTTGTTCGATTCATGATCTATTTGCACGCACAGCCACATGGGAGGCCCTCCGCGGGCGTGCTTGTCACGAACCCCGGCATTAGCCAAAGGAGCGGGTAGCATCCGTCGCACTCAGTTCCCGGAGCGCGGTGGGGCTCAGACAAAAGAAGCGGCGGAACACCTTGCAGAAGTGATTCGTGTTCGCAAAACCACAGTCGAAAGCGATGGCCTTCAGCGGAGCACGCGTTTCACGGAGCATGCGCGCGGCTTCCTGGATCCTGACCTCGGTCGCAAAATGCGACGGGGTCAAACCAGTCCGCTCCCGGAAAAAACGGCTGAAGTGGCTGCGGGTCATACAGAACTGGGCGGCCAGTGAATCGACCGCCACGGCCTTGGGCAGGTTCGCCACGACGAACGATCGGACTTCGTCCATCAGCCGCTGGCCCGAGGGCTGGCCCGCACTACCCGACTCGGCCCACCGCTCGAAAGCCAGAACGAACTCGAACTGTGCCATCTCAGCGTCGAACCTGTCGCGGAAGTCCTTCTTTATGGCGCCCCGCGCCAGGCGAAGAATGCTCGCCGTGAGCGTCTCCTGCGGCGGCACGACGAAGAGCGATCCGGTGGACGAGACCTGCCGGGCGATCCTGGCGCGCAGATAGGGATGGTAGACGGCGGTCCATACGTAAGTCCATCCCGGCGATTCCGCCGGCACATAGCAGCGCTCTGCAGGGGGAATAGCCGAAAACGAGACCGTGCCGGGCGTGAGCTTCTCAGGCTCCGCCTCGACGGGCGTGTGCGCGTAGCCCCAACCCGCGAGAGTGAGAGTCAGGTAGAGGGCGCGCGGCGCCGAGGAATCGCGGCCCGTTGCGGTTGGATCGAGGTCATGGGGAGCCGTCCGGGTCTCGACGGCACCAGAGTAGGCCGTCTTCGGTGCCCACCACGGGGGCGCCGGGACTGGCGCCCGCGCCAGAGAGATGAGCTGTCGCACCACGGGCGCCCATTCTGGCGGTGGTGCCGGTTCACGAGGCGAGCCCGCCACCGGATCGGAGCTGAGGACCGTGTACCTGTGCCGTCGCCATGCCTGCGTCTCGGCATTCAGGCCAGAGCCGAGATCGCTCGCGGCTGGGCGCGATGCCAGGTAGGGATGGTTCGCTACGACGTTGAGCCTCGTCGTGTCCATCAGCTCCTCGCGGGCCCAGATGTGCGAACGATGAGCTCTGCCATGCCAGCGCTGGGGCGGGGCGAACGCATGCGCGGGCCAGACTTCGAGGCGGCCGGATGGCGCGGGCACTGGGCCCGGCTTCCGCGTCGCGCACGGCGTGGCCGACAGAGGCGCCCTCCGGCTGCATGCCGCGAAGGTGACGCTTTCGACGGACGGCAGGGGAGACACGGGACTGTCGTCATACCCCCCTAGGTGTAGAACTCGCCAAAACCGGCTCAGGGCCAGAGGTCCACTCGGAACCGTGGCCCATCGGCCAGAGGGCCTAACGCGAGTTCTCGACCCTCTGCTTGACGATTCCAATCGCCAAGATGCGTTGTCCTCCCTCGCTTTCCGACGGTCGGGTGCTTCGAGTAGGCGTCTCCGGCATTGATGACGAGCCTCAATTGGGCAACCGCGACCGCGAAGCTGTGTTGCAGGTCCCTCGAAATCCGAAGTAGGTTTCCAGAGTGTCGCGTCGAGCCCCATCGAAATCGTCGGAGCTGGCGGAGTGGAGGCGTCGCAATTACCAAATTCTGACCTCTGACGTCTTGGCTGGTCGCATCCCGGGGCCGACCCCGGATCCGGAGTGGGCGGCCACACTGCGCCATCTGATCCAACTCTCTCGCGCGCCCGTGCCACCGCCCCTGTGGTGGACGCTCAAGACGGCCTTTTGCGGCAGCATCGAGACGCGAACCGATCCGGCCGGCTATTACTTCGACGGGATGAACCGCCCGGGGCCGGACGATCCGCCCGTGATCTACTTTCAGCTCGGCCTAGCGGGCTGGGGCCATTTCGAACTGTACGGCAAGCAACCAGAAAGGATCACCCCGGGCCGGGCGTTCTTCGCGATCATTCCCTCGCGGCATCGCTACTACCTCCCGCCGGAGTCGCCGGGGTGGACGTTTGCCTGGATTGGCATGCACCTTCCCGCCCTCGTCGCCCGCATAACGAAGCAGGTCAGATCGAGTGGCCCCATCGTGGATGTGGCCCCCGACGGGGCGCTGGCACGCAGCTTCCTGCGCCTCATGCGGGGCACCATCAAGAAGGATTTCCGAGATCGGTTCGAAGTCGAGCTGGCGCTTTGGGAGTTCGTGCTTGCCTTCGAGCGATGGGCCATCGAGTCCCGTCAGAGCGCCACCGGAGGCGAACGACTCCTGGAGACCATGCGCTCGCGCATTGTGGCAAATCTGCCCAAGACCATTCGCGTTGATGCGGTTGCTGCCGAGTACGGCATGAGCCGCAGCTACTTCAGTCACTACTTCCATGCCCTCACAGGCCTGACTCCGGCCCGCTATGCCACCGAGGTGCGCGTTCACGAAGCAGCCCGCATGCTGCGCGAGACGCGCGAACCGCTCAAATCCATAGCCGCCGCGTGTGGCTTCGCGAACGCGAATCACTTCTGCAAGGTCTTCCGCCGCTATCAGCACCTGAGCCCACTGGCCTACCGACGGACGATCTGGTAGCCGCCCGATGGCGGAGCGGACGGAAGAATGGCCCCGCTGGCGCGCACCGCGGTTGCCTCACAGACCGACCACTCTTCGTACATCACGACTATCGCCACGAGGAATGGCCGCCCCCTAGACTGCGTGAACTAGGCACCGACGTGTCCCTGCCTACGATCGCCCACCCACAGGTCGCCCCATCGACGGGCGCTCCCTGTGGCCGCGCGAGCCAGGCCGCGTGTGCTCCCAGATTCACACGAAACGTTCACAACAGAGGAGAGCCAACATGAGCCACGGATACCAATGGACCTGCTGGAGCGCGACTCTGACGCTCATCCTCGCCTGTAGTTCGGGCTCACCAGCGGAATCCAATGGCGGGACCGGAGGAGCGTCCAGCCAGGGGGGCGTGAGCGGCTCAGCCGGGCAGACGGTCGCGACGGGCGGCGCGGGCCGTACGGGCGGGACCGCCGGCGGCACGACGGCCGGGGGACGGAACGGTGGGACCGGCGTTTCGACCGGGGGCAATGCGAGCGGCGGAGGGGCCGGTGTCCAGGCCGGTGGAACGGCCGGCGTCCAGACCGGCGGCACGGCCGGCGCCTTTGGAGGCGGGGGCAAGTCGACGGGCGGTGCCGGCGGCACCGGCGTGGGCGGCACCGGCGGAGGCGCCGTAGGCGGGGCGGGCGGCACCGGGGGCTCTGGCTCGTTCCCCAAGCCGCCCGCACAAGCCTACTACTACGTTGCACCGACGGGGAGCGACGACAGCCCGGGGACGGAGAGCGCGCCTTTCCGCACGGTGGCCAAGGCACGCGACGCGGTTCGCACGGTGAACAGCAAGATGACCGGTGACATCTACGTCTACCTACGCGGCGGCAACCACAGCGTCACGAGCACCATCACCCTGGGCGTGCAGGATTCGGGCACGAATGGCTACCGCGTCTATTACGCGGCCTATCCCGGAGAAACGCCAGTCCTGAACGGTGCCACGAAGGTCACCGGGTGGACCCAACACAGCGGCAACGTCTACAAGGCCCCCCTGAATCGCACGACCAAACTGCGGAATCTGTACGTCAACGACCTGAGGGCGTCGATGACCAGCAAGAAGGTTACGTCCAAGGGTGGCTACGGGACGCATGCTGTCACAACAAGCCAGGGGTCCTGGGCGTGGAAGAGCGGCAGCGGCAGCGACGGCGTCAAATACAGTCTCACCGACGTTCCCGCCATATCCAGCAACAAAGACGATCTCGAGATCGTCAACGGCACGACCTGGAACGAGAACATCGTCTGTACGCGGGACGTGATCACCACGTCGGATAACAATCGGGCGCTGCTCCTACAGCAGCCCTACGGCGTGATCGCTCAACTGCCGGGATGGAACTCCGGATTCGGCACCGGGGGCACACACACCATCTTCAACGCTTTCGAATTCATGAACGGTGCCGGGCAGTTCTATTTCGACAAGACCACGGGGACCCTCTACTACTACCGCAGGGCCAACGAGGACATGGCCACCGCCGACGTGGAGGCACCGGTCGCCGAGAAGCTGCTCGATATCGCGGGGACATCGAGCTCCAACCGGGTCAAGAACATCACATTCAAGGGCATCACCTTCGCGAACACCGACTACAACCTCTACGAGGTCGCGAACTCGCGCGGCAAGGCCACGGTGCAGGGCGCGACCGTCTACGTCGCCTATGGCGACGGAGACTGGCACAGCAGCAAATACCAGATCGTCGACACCCTTCCGGCCATGATCAATATGAACAACGCCGATGGCATCAGTTTCGTCGACAACGTGATCAAGCACAGCGGGTCGGAGGGCATCGCCATGATCAACGATGTCATCAACTCCAATGTCATCGGCAACTACATCACGGATATCGCTGGCAGCGGGATTACGGTCGGCCATCCCCAGCACGTCTACCTGGGGGACGGCGGAACCCATGCGAAATACCCCGCTGGCGTGGAGGGCATCTGCACGAAGGACACCATCACCAACAACTTCATCTACAACGTGAGCACTCTGCCGGGGTTCGGTGGGCACGCCGGGGTTACAGCCTTCTTCGTCAACGGGCTCTCCATCACCTACAACCACATCCACACGACAGCCTACAACGGCATCAACCTGGGCTGGGGATGGCGTAACTTCGTCGATTCGACCACGTGCAAGGACAACACAATCAGCTACAACCGCTTCAACGCCACCCTCAATCGGCTGCATGATAGCGGGGCCATCTACACCCTCGGCCAGATGCCGGGGACGACTATCAATCAGAACTACGTCAAGGGTATTCCTCCGGCTACATCGGGACCGACCTATGGCCTCCACAACGACGAGGGCAGCGCGTACATCACCGAGAATGACAACGTCCTCGATATCGACCCCGGCGTGAAGTACACGATCAACGCCGAGGAATACGGCGACAAGCACGACCTCACCATCCTCAGGACGTACGCGACGGTCAGCAAGATGGGAATCACCCCGCGCGACAGCAAGATCGACCGTCCCGTGGCGGTGCCCGACAACGTTTGGCCGTTGGAGCAGTACAAGTTCTGCTTGGCCTCCGGCGTTCAGGCTGACTACCGAAGCATCGTACCGAGCACCCTCGTGTCCATCGCCGACTACGTCTTCCCGGCAAGTTGCGCCCCACCCCGCGGCACCACCAGCCTTCCTATCCGAAGCAATGGAGACGCCTCAGCCATGGTTTGGCTGGCACCGGCAGGAACGACCACCTTCGCCGCCGGCGCCACCATGACCAAGGCGGCTGGTGACGCGACCTCGATCGCGGTTCCGACCACGCCTGGGAACTACAAGCTGTTCATCGTGGACGGCCAGGGAAAGAAGATCGGTGAATCGAGCGCACTCCTAAGGGTATCGGGGACGTAGCGGCGGCGGACGGCGGTGATGTACAGAACAAGGGTCGCTCCGATGGAGGCGTGCCGAGGCGCGAGATAGAACTAGGCGAGGCAGCGCTGGGCGCGCAGAATCAGTTGACGACCAAAGCCTGGGCGCACTCCTTTGCGCGCGAGAGGCTCACCAGAAGTCTGGGAGGCACAACCATGAACATCAGCAAGAGATCCGTAACCCTCGCCGGAGGCCTGCTGTTCTGCGTCGCAGCCGCGGTGCCGCGCTCATCCCTGGCGGACAATCCGATTGTCCAAACGAACTACACGGCAGACCCTGCCCCCATGGTGTACGACGGAAGGCTGTACGTCTATACGACGCACGATGAGGACGTCACGGTGAACAACTTCTTCACCATGAACGACTGGAGGGTGTACTCCACGACGGACATGGTGAACTGGACGGATCACGGCTCTCCGCTCAGCTACAAGACGTTCAGTTGGGCCAAGGGAGACGCGTGGGCGGGCCAGTGCATTCCGCGCGACGGCAAGTTCTACTTCTACGTGCCCGTGACTCAGAAGAACGGCGGAGGAGCCATCGGCGTGGCTGTGGCGACGAGTCCGACGGGGCCGTTCACGGATCCGCTGAACAAGCCGCTGGCGACTACCGGAACGGGCGACATCGATCCCACGGTGTTCATCGACGATGACGGGCAGGCCTACCTGTACTGGGGGAACCCGAAGCTTTGGTACGTGAAGCTGAACAAGGACATGACCACCTATCCGGGGAAGCCGACGCAGGTGGATCTGACCACCGCGGGTTTCGGCCAGCGTAGCAAGACCGATCGCGCCACCGCCTACGAAGAGGGGCCCTGGTTCTACAAGCGAGGCTCTCTTTACTACATCGTGTATCCCGGCGATGGCGTCCCCGAGAACATCAGCTACACAACCAGCTCCGGTCCCACGGGCCCCTGGAACTTCCGCGGCGTGATCATGGACAAGAATCTTCCCAAGGCCGCCTTCACCAATCACCCGGGTGTGGTTGATTACAAGGGAAATTCCTACTTCTTTTATCACAACGCCGCGCTGCCGGGAGGCGGCGGCTACAAGCGTTCCGTCTGCATTGAGCAATTCACCTACAAGGCGGACGGAACATTCCCGAAGATCACGATGACGACGGCGGGACCCGCGGCAGTCGACACGCTGAACCCGTTCGTCCGAACCGAGGCTGAGACGATCGCTTGGTCATCCGGGCTGAAGACCGAGGTGTGCAGCGCGGGCGGATTGGATGTGACGCAAATCCACAATGGTGACTTCCTCGTCGTGAAGAGTGTGGAGTTCGGGGCGGGCGCGACTTCCTTCGATGCACGCGTAGCCGCGGCCCAGGGTGGCGGGAACATCGAGCTCCGCCTCGACAGTGCAAGCGGACCCCTGATCGGTACTCTCGCCGTGCCGACCACGGGCGGTGCTCAGACGTGGGCGACCAAGTCCTGCACCGTGAGTGGCGCAACGGGGAAGCACGATCTGTATTTCAAGTTCACGGGTGGCAGCGGCACCCTGTTCAACTTCGATTGGTGGCAATTCAGCGGGCCGGGAAGTCCCGACGGCGGCGCCAAGGACGGGGGCACGGCGAACCCTGATGGTGGTGCCGGTGGAGCCTCCGGCGCGGGTGGCTCGGGCCAGGGCGGCGCGTCCGGTGCGGGAGCCGGGGGCTCGGCCGCGGGCGGTGCGGCTGGTTCGGCGGGCCAAGCAGGGACCGGGGGCGCGGGCGGAGGCAGTGGGGGCGAGGGAGCGGCGGGCAGCGGCGGGAGCTCTCCCACAGCCGGCCAGGGCGGAAGCGCAGGCAGGGGCGGCCAGGGTGGACGCGGCCCCAGCGCAGGAAACGGCGGCAGCAGCGCAACGGGAGGCAGCGCAGGCTCCCGGGCGGGCCAGGCTGGCCAAGGTGGCGGGGAGGCGGACGGCGGCTCAGGAGGGGGGACCGCCTCATCGGGCGACGCCGGCGGCTGCTCCTGCCAGACTGGTCCTGGTCGTGGCCAAGGTTGGCTCGTCGGGCTGGCCGTGATGGCTCTCTCGCTTGGCGTACGCCGCCGAGCGAGAAGCCGACGCTGACCCACTAGAGCACCGAACGGTTTGGCGAGCAGCCCGAGGCGCCAGGAGGGAAAATACTCGACGTATTTGACCGACGAGCAACGAAGGGATGCGACGCA
>JAEXQJ010000185.1 GCA_023438785.1 Pseudomonadota bacterium | reverse complement strand
GGTCTTCACCATTCCGGCCTCGGCCGCCATGGCCGCCATCACGTACTTCATCGCGCGCGCCCTGGGCGCCTGACCGGCCCGGCCGAGTCGAGGCGGCCGCGGCGAGCTCGGCCAACAGCCCGTGGCGAGTCGCCGTTCGGGCAGGTTCTGGCCCGGCTGCGGCGTCGTCGCGCGCTTGGCCACCTCCAACGTTCCGCGCCTCCCCCTCCTTGTCCGGGGCGCCGCCACTCCGAACGGCTCGCTCTGACTTTCACCACGGACAGCTAAAGCAAAGACAGGGACGCGCCGATGACAACTGGCGCGAGCGGTTCTCCCAACTTCGGTCCCCCCCAGGCTGGGAACATCCTCCGATTAGCTTAGCCTTGGGTCCGGTAATCAATCAGGCGTGGCTCCGACCTGAGGTCTCCCGGACGACTGGACCACCTCGGCCTCACGGTCGAGGTGGTCTTTCCTTTTCAGGCAGCCTTCTGCAGCGAGAAGCGGAACGTGCTTCCTCGGCCGGGCGTACTGTCCACGCCCACGCGGCCCCCCATGGCCTCGACCATGTGTTTGACGATGGACAAACCCAGGCCGGTGCCGCCCATGTCGCGCGAGCGGCCCGGATCCACGCGGTAGAAGCGCTCGAACAGACGCGGCAGGTGTCGCGGCTCGATGCCTGGGCCCGTATCGGCGACGCTGACCTCCACGCCGCGCTCGCTCGCGCGGCCACTCAGGGTGACCGATGCGCCCTCGCCACAGTACTTGATGGCGTTCTCCAGCAGATTGGACACGGCCCGCTCGACGGCCCGGGCGTCGCCCAGCGCCGGCGCTAGGTCGGCGGGCACGTCGAGAATCACTTTGATGTTCTTCTTGTCTGCCCGCTCGCGGTGGGCTGACAGCACGCGCTCGAAGACGGGGCCGAGGGCCACGGCCTCGTTCTTGAGCTGCCAGGCGCGCGACTCGAGCCGTGACAGATCGAGGAGATCCTCCACCAACTCGCCCAGTCGCCGCGCGTTGCGTTCGATGATGTCCACGAAGGGCGTGGCCGCCTGGGGCTCGCGCTCCATGGCCAGACGCAAGGTCTCGGCGGCCGAGCAGACCGAGGCGATAGGTGTGCGCAACTCGTGAGAGACGTTCGCCGCGAAATCGCGGCGCACCTGCTCCAGGCGGCGAATCTCGGTGATGTCGGAGAAGACCAAGAGCACGCCGGCCTGCTCGCCGGTCAGGCGATTGGCGTTGACCAACAGGTGACGCGGCTTCATGCCACTGACCTCGATCTCGGCCCGGGCGAAGCCTTCGCCAGCCAAGACCCCCTCCACCAGCTTCTGGAGATCAGCGTTGCGAACCACTTCGATGGCCGAGCGCCCCACCAGGTTGGCATCCAGGAGCAGCATCTCGCGCAGGGAGGTGTTCACCACGAGGATACGGTGCTGAGCGTCGAGGACGAGAACGCCCTCGCGCATGGATTCCAAGATGCCGCCCAGCAGATCCCGGTCGTCGCGCAGCTCGCCCAAGGAGCGATTGAGGGATTCAGCGAGGTGGTCCAACGTGCGTCCCAGCTCGCTGACCTCATCCGTGCCCTGCAGGCGGCTGCGCGCTGAAAGGTCACCGGTCGCCATCCTTGCCGCCACACCCATGAGGCCACGCAGGCGACGGGCCACCAGAGCCACGGCCGCGCTCGACATGAGCAGGCCCACGCCCAACGACACCAGGCCCGCCAACAACAGAATCGACCGCACCCGGCCGAGCGTACGGTCGACATCTGCCAAAGGAACACTCAGGCGCGCCGCCCGGCCCCCGTTTCCCGGCACGGGCGTCGCCACGTAGAGCAGGTGGCGATTGATGGTGGCCGAGAAACGCACGCTGTATGCCGCCTTGCCCGCCAACGCGGAGGCCACCTCGGGACGGTGGGCGTGATTCTCCAGGCTGGCCAGCGCGTCTTCGGCGACCTCCGAATCGCCCAGGACACGCCCGTCGGGCGCGATAAACGTGATGCGCCCCCCGGCCAGCCCGGCGAGGCGCCGCGCCAGATCACCCCACTTCCCCTGGTCCTCCGGCGCGCCCGCGAGAACCCGGGCCTGTTCGGCCACCAAGCTGAGACGCGCCAACATATCCGTCTGCAGACGCTCGATGGTCTCGCGCTCGATGGCCGGGCGCAGGTAAGCCTCGCCCGCAGCCATCGACGCCAGCGTCAAGAACACCGCTCCCGCGAACAACCGACCGCGAATTCCGATCTTCATCGTCGGAATCCTAGCAGCCCGTGGCGAAGCCGGACGAGAGTGAGCCGGTTTGACATCTTGTGCAGACTCAATCGAAGATTGCTTGCAGCCCGGATTCGGGTTGGAACGGACAGACTCGTCGATGGATGAGGTAGTCTGCGCCACAGGTGAGACGGTCGTGGCCGATCCGGGGACTGGGCGCTCGATACCTGCCTTTCATCCAATGGAGACTCTCCCGTCATGACACGAAACATCAGCCTGTGCGCTTTTCTGTGCGGCACGATTGGTCTTCTCGCAGCGTCGCCGGCCAGAGCCGCGTCGCTGCAGCCGGTTAGCAACTGGGGCGCGAGCGGCGTGCCTTCGACCGTGAGCATGTACATCTATGTGCCGGATAAGGTGGCCACAAAACCGCCCATTCTGGTGCTCGTCCACTACTGCGGGGGCACAGCCTCTGCCGTGTTCGGCCAAGCCAGGACAGGCGGAATCGTCTCAGCAGCGGACCAGTACGGCTTCGTCATGGTCGTCCCCCAAGCCGTTGATGACGCAGGCAAAGGGCGATGCTGGGACGTGGGGTCGACTAAGTCCCTCACGCGGGATGGTGGGGGCGACACCCAGGCCATCGCTCAAATGGTGAAGTACGCGCTTAGCAAGTACCAGGGCGACGCGGAGCGCGTCTACGTCACCGGCGACTCCTCGGGCGGCATGACCACACAAGCCCTCCTCGCCCTATATCCCGATGTCTTCAAAGCCGGCTCAGCCTTCGCCGGCGTGCCAGCAGGGTGCTGGGCGGCGGGCAACCCCACCGGCTCGTGGAGTGGTCAATGCGCGGGCGGCACGGTCACGCACACGGCCCAGGAGTGGGGCGACATCGCGCGCAAGATGTACCCGAACTACTCGGGGCACCGCCCGCGCGTCCAACTCTTCCACGGTGACGCCGACAGCACGATCAAGTACGCAAACCACACTGAAGCGATCAAACAGTGGACCAACGTTCTGGGCCTGAAGACGGATCCGACCACCACCGACACCGTGACTCTGGGCCAACACCAAGCGACCCGGCGGCGCTGGCAGAACGAGTGCGGCTACGTGACCCTCGACGCGTTCCAGTCGATCAACGGTGATCACGGTCCGTCCGATGCCCTGTTCGAGGCCAAATACGTCCTGCCCTTCCTCGGGCTGGACAAGGCAGCGGCCATCGATCCCGAGATCGAGAAGTGCGGTGGGGGTGCCGGAGGCAGCTCTGGCGCTGGGGGCAGCGGCGGCGCGGGCGGGACGAGTGGCTCGGGCGGGAACGGCGCCGCAGGTGCTGGCGGCTCCGGGACAGCCGGTGCGGGAGGAAGCGGTGGTGCGGCCGGCAGCGGCGGAAACGGTGGCAGCGGCACGGCCGGCCACAGTGGCACGGGCGGAAATGCCGGGACTGGTGGGAGCGCTGGGGGCGCCGGCAATGGCGGGAAGGGCGGCTCTGCCGCCAGCGGAGGCAGCGCCGCGACGGGTGGGAATGGCGCTGGCGGACGGAGTGGTTCCGACGGGGGGGCCGGAGTTGCAGGCACGAGTGGGCACGGCGGCAACGCTGCCGGCGGTGCGACCGGCGGCGGCGGCCGCAGCGGCAACGGTGGCCAGGCTGGCAAAGGCGGCGCCGGCGGCAACGGCGGCGAAGCGAGCGGGGGATCCGTGAACGGTGGCAGCTCTGATTCGAGTGGATGTGCCCTTGCCGCGGGCGCTGCCAGCCCGAAGAAGAGCGCGTATGGGGTTCTCGCCCTGGGCCTGGCCCTGCTCGTCTTCGCTCGCAGACGGCGTACGCCACGCCAGTAGCCGACAGGCGCCATGGGCGCGCTCGAACGGAGGTGAACGCCGTCCCAGGCGGAAGATGGCCCGGCCTCTATCCGCCGGACGGCGCGAATTCCTCGAAGCGCTTCTTGTTGTTCGCCTTCAGCCAGGCGTCCTCGCCGGAGATGCGCCCGTCCTTGGCGAACTGGTAGAGGGCGTCGTCCATGGCCTGCATGCCCTCTTTCTTCCCGCCCTGGATGATGCTGGTGATCATGGGCGTGTTGCCTTCGCGAATGATGTTGGCCAGCCCCGTGGTGCGCAGCAGGACCTCCACGGCCGCCACGCGCCCGTTGCCGTCCTTGGTGCGCAGGAGCAACTGGGACACCACGGCGGCCAACGATCCGGCCAGCATGCTGCGCGCCTGGCGCTGCTGATCTGTGGGGAAGACGTCGATCACGCGGTCGATGGTCTTGGCCGCGCTGTTGGTGTGCAGAGTCCCAAAGACCAGCACGCCCATCTCCGCCGCCGTGATGGCCAGGGCGATGGTCTCGAAGTCGCGCATCTCGCCCACCAGGATGACGTTGGGATCCTGACGGATGGCGGCGCGCAGGGCACGCGTGAAACTCTTGGTGTCCGTGCCCACCTCACGCTGCGAGAGCGTGCAGCGCTTGTTGGGGTGCACGAACTCGATGGGATCCTCGATGGTGATGATGTGGCGGTCCTGCGTCGAGTTGATGCGATCGATGATCGACGCCAAGGTGGTCGACTTGCCCGAACCGGTGGGTCCCGTCACCAGGACCAACCCCTGCTCCAAATCCGCCAGCCCGCCCACGGCAGGCGGCATGTTGAGCTTCTCCAGGGGGATGATCTCCTCGGGGATGATGCGGAACACGGCCCCGGCGCCGTTCTCTTGAAAGAAATAGTTGGCGCGAAAGCGGGCCACCCCCTCCAGGCCGTAGGCAAAATCCAGGTCCAGCTTCTCGAGGTACGCCTCCCACTGCTTGGGCGAGGCGATCTCGCTAAGTAGGGCGCGCACCTGCTCGTCGCTCAGCACGGGCCAGCGTGGAATGGGCTCCAGGTGTCCGTGGTGGCGCACGCGCGGCTCCAACCCGGCCACCAGGTGCAGGTCCGAGGCCTTGTGTTCCTTCATGTAGCGAAACAGCTCATCCAGGCGTGCCATCGCAAAATCTCACACGAAGGGTTTGGGATCCTCGGCGAAGCGGCGGGCGGTCTCCTTGCTGACGGTGCCCGCCTTCACCAGGTCGGCCAGGGAATCGTCGAGCTGGCACATGCCCAGCGAGCGCCCGGTGGTCATGGCCGACTTCAACTGAAAGACACGCTCCTCGCGAATGAGGTTAGAGATGGCCGTGTTGACCAGCAGGATCTCCAGGGCGGGTACGCGCGTGGAACCGTCCACCGTGGGCACCAGCCGCTGCGACACGATCGCGCGCAGAGATTCGGAGATCATGGCGCGGATCTGCGACTGCTGGCTGGGCGGAAAGGCATCCAAGATGCGGTTGATGGTGCGGGCCGCATTGTTGGTGTGCAGGGTACCGAGGACCAGGTGCCCGGTCTCCGCGGCGGTGATAGCCAAAGAGATGGTCTCCAGGTCGCGCAACTCACCGATGGCGATCACGTCGGGATCCTCGCGCAAGGCCGCGCGCAAGGCCGACGCGAACGAGGCCGTGTGGCGCACCACCTGGCGCTGGTTGACCACGCAGCGCTTGGAGGGGTGAACGAACTCCACCGGATCCTCGACGGTGATGATGTGGTCGCAGCGATCCTCGTTGATGAGGTCGATGAGCGCAGCCAAGGTGGCCGACTTGCCGCAGCCCGCGGGACCGGTCACCAGCACCAGCCCCTGATGAAAGGTGGTCAGCTTGGCGAGCGCGTTGGGCAGATTCAGGCTGGCCAGCGTGGGCGGCGTGAGGGGAATGGGGCGAAACACCGCGTCCACGCCGATGCGCTGGCGGTACACGTTGCCGCGAAAACGAGCCACCCCCGGCGCCACGTAGGCGAAGTCCACCTCATTGTCTTCCTTGAAGCGCTGGCGCTCCGCGGGGGTCAGGATCTCCAGGGCCATGGCCTCGGCATCAGCCGCCGACAGGGGCGCCGATTTGGCCTTGAGCAGGTTGCCCGCGACGCGCACCTGGATGGGCAGCCCGGCGTGGATGTGTACGTCGCTGGCCTTGACCTGCACCGCCCACGCCAGAATCCGATCCAGCGCGTGCGAACCGGCGGCCGCGGCGCGCGCGGGCTCCGGGTGCTGCGCGGGTGGGGGCGACGCGACCGTCTGCTGCGCCGATGGAGACGACGCGGCCGCCTGCTGCGCCTGCTGGCGCGCCCTCTCCTCTTCCGCCATCTTGCGCTGGACGGCCAGCAGTTGCTGCAACTGCGTGGGCGAGATCAGCCCCAGCTCAACCATCACCTCGCCCAGCCGTTTGGGCTCGATGCTGCTCCCGTGCACGCCCACCGCCTGGGTCAGTTGCTCGCGCGTGACCAACTTGTAGTGAAGCGCGATGTGTCCGAGCAGCCTATCCGATTGATCCAACGGCATCGGTTCCCGGGGTTTCATCGGTCGATCGGCGGCGGCACTGGAGTGCCCTCATCGGTGTACGGCCGCGCCCACTCGCCTCTTTCCCGTAGGTCCCTGACAGCTTAGAGCCCCTTCGTCATGACGCAGGGAGCGAATGGAGCCGCGGTGTTCGTGTTGCTTTCGGTGCTGGGGGCAGCTCGCCTGCAGGCCGCTCCATCGGAAGAGGAGCAACTCCTCAGAAAGGGTGGCGCCCTACGAGAGGCCGGCAACGAGCGCGAGGCCTCGATCGTGCTGCAAAAGGCCTACGACATCTCGCGCTCTCCGCGGGCCGCCGCGCAGCTCGGGCTGTCCGAGTTGGCACTGGGACGGTGGGTGGAGGCTGAACAGCACGTGAGCGAGGCTCTGGAAGCGAGGTCAGATTCCTGGATTCGTGACCGCAAACGAACGGAGGTCCTCGAGGAATCGCTGCGTACCATCCATTCGCACCTTGGCACCCTGGAGGTGACCGGCACTCCCGACGGCGCCGAAGTCGTCGTGGCTGGCAGGGTCGCGGGCAGGTTGCCGCTGCACGGTCCTGTCCGGGCGGCCAGCGGCCCCGTGGAGTTGGAGGTTCTGGCACCGGGCTACGTCCCTCTCTCGCGAACCGTGAACCTGGAGGCGGGCCAATACCAACGAATCCGCGTCCGCCTGGACAAGCCGCAGGCCGTGCCGCCTCCTGATGTCTCGGCGCCCGCCCCGACGCCCGGACTCCCGCCCGCAGTCGGGCAAAGCGCGCCAGAGTCCGCGTCCAGTCCAGACGGCTCACGTCTGCAAATCGCCGGCGTCATCACCGCGTCCCTGGGCATCGCCGCCGTCGCGAGCGGAATCGCCTTCAATATGAAGGCCAACAACGTCATCGCGGACATGGAATCGACGGAGAGGTACACGAGTGAAAAGGACTCCGATCACAAGGCGTTCAAAGCCCTGGCGTGGGTGGGCTACGGAGTCGGTGCAGCCTGCGTTGCCACCGGCGCAATCCTGTACGGCATTGGCCTCGGGGCAAAGGAAGGTTCGTCACCCAGAGTCAGGCTTCTGCCATCCGTCGGTGTGGGACATGGCGGCGCCGTGCTCGCGGGAGGCTTCTGATGAGGACTGGAATCGCTGGGACGAATCGGGATCGTGTCCTTTGTTGGGTGGTGGCCTTGCTGTGCTTGCAGGCCGCCGCGTGCTTCCGCAGCCTCGATGTCTCGAAGCTGAAATGCGACAAAAAGGAGGACTGCCCTGACGGGTTCACCTGCCGAGAGGGACGCTGCGCCCGTGGCGATGCAAGCTCCATCAACGATGCCAGCCACGACGTTCAGGCACTCGGAAGCGTCGATGTCGCGGCCGCCACTGATGCGAACCACGATGTGCCGTTCTCTTCCATCGACGGCGACGACGCCTTGCCCGCCGAGTTGGACAGCGCCGGTTCCGAAGACCTGGCGAACGGCGTGGCCTGCAGAAGCGCCACACAGTGTACGAGCCGCAACTGCGTCGACGGCGTCTGTTGCGACAGCAAGTGCGATGGCAACTGCGAGTCGTGCGCGACAGGAAGCTGTATCGCGAGCACGACACCTCGCCAACCGTGTGACGGCTCCGGGATCTGCGCCGGCTACTGCGATGAAGCGAACACCAAGACCTGCACCTATCCCAACAGCTCGACGGCCTGCTCCCCCCAGAAATGCGAGGCCGGCCACCGGACCAGCAAGGCCCTGTGCGACGGCAAGGGCGGCTGTCCAACGCCCCTGACGATCACCTGCGACACCGGCCAATGCAACGCGGACAAGACTGACTGTTCAGGGAGCTGCACGGCGACGTCGTGCGGGACTGGCACGTACTGCGCGGGCACCACGTGCGCCACCTTGAAGGACCAGGGAGAGGCCTGCGCGGGAGACGGAGAGTGCACGACCAAGCACTGTATCGATGGGTACTGCTGCGAGAGTGCCTGCACGGGCAACTGCCAGTCGTGCTCGGCGACTCGTGGCCGATGCACGAGCACCACGGTCCCGCGTAGGTCTTGCGGCGGCACGGGGAGTTGCGCCGGCTCCTGCGACGGCGCCAAGGCGGAGTGCTCCTTCCCGGCCGCCACAACCGTTTGTGAGTCTGCGAAGTGCCTCGATTCGACGACCTCGCAAGCTGCGAG
Source organism: Pseudomonadota bacterium (assembly GCA_023438785.1). Classification (GTDB taxonomy): domain Bacteria; phylum Myxococcota_A; class Polyangia; order Fen-1088; family Fen-1088; genus Fen-1137. The sequence continues at coordinate 2,283 of JAEXQJ010000185.1, read as the reverse complement.
GACCTGTGACGGCAAGGGGCTGTGCGCGGCCGGCGCCCCGACTTCGTGCCAGTATGCCTGCACCAGCGCGGGAACCTGTGGCAGCGAATGCCAGCCATCGACCATGCGCTGCAACTCCGCCACCGGCACGCGCCAGCAGTGCTCCGCAAGCGGAACCTGGCAGGACAATGCTTGTTCGGCGACTCAGGTCTGCTCAGGGGCCGGCATCTGTAGCTGCGCGACAGGGTACTCCACCTGCGGTGGCACCGGGACCTGCTACAACACCAGCGACGACAGCAGACACTGTGGCCCCTCCTGCACCAACTGCACCGCCAGCGGGCAGTCCTGCGCGGCAGGCCAGTGCAGATGTGCCCTCGGTGCGCCCGTCTGCAACGCTTGTCTCGGCTGGGATTTCGAGACAGGGACTCAGGCCTGGATCAGAGACAGCGATCCAACCGACTACGCAGGGGGAGGGAACGGCGCGATGGTGCCGATTTCAAGCACCACAACGGTATGCCCAAACGCAACCTGTCCGGGAAGCACTCGCTCCTTGCGGGTGGACATGAGCATGGACATGGAAACCACTCGGACCGCCAGTGTGGCGGTCCCACTCTGCCAATCTGGGGACGCGATCGATCTGAATGGTCGGACGATCTCGGTGCACGTGTACTTCGCGGGGGATGCCGACTTCGGAGCCCTATCGGTGCTCCAGGCGAAGCCTTGGGGACTGGGAGGGGCACAGACCGTCTGTAACCTGATGTGGGGTCCCCTGATGACAGCAAACGCCTGGCTCACAGGGACTTGTCAGTTCACCGAAAGCCTTCAGGTTAACCATGTTGCGATAGTCGTGAAGAACTCAGGGGCTCCTTGGAGCGGAACGATGTACATCGATGATGTACAGATTCAGTAGCGCTTCCACTGCGCCCGCACTCCATGGCCAAGCCAAACCATCACCGAAGAGAGAAAAATCAGAGTGACCGGCCCCCTCGGTTGGTGGCAACTGGCCAGGGGAAGCGAGGGCCTTCTCGGACCGAGGTTGCCTGCTGGATCACCCTCCTCGCGGCCGCGATTGGAGCGCTGATCTGGAAACACTCCACGGTCTTCTTCCTCTCCTGGACGGATGAACAGATCCACTTCTATGTCGCGCATCGCATGGCGGAGGGTGCGGTCCTCTATCGAGACGTCAACAGTGCACGCCCCCCGCTGGTGCTATACCCCGTGGCGTGGCTCATCAGGGCGGGTTGTTCGCCGCTGCTCGCCGGTCGGGCCCTGGTGGTGGCCAGCCAGCTTGCCACCGGAGCGCTGCTGCTCTGGGGGGGATGGCGTCTCGTTTCGTGGCGAGTCGGTTTGCTGGCGGCTCTGCTCTTCCTCACCTCTCCAGAGACCTTCTCCAGGATCCACTACACGGGCATTCATCTGGCGGCGCTCACCGCCTCTGCCTGCGTCCTATTCTCTCTGAGGGCCCAGGCCTTACGAGCCGGCTTGTGCTTTGGACTGTCGTTGGCTGCGGACCAACATGGACTCGCGGTCTGCGGCGTCGCGGCTCTCCTGACCATTGGTCGACGCCCACGAGAGGCGTTGCCCTTTGCCATGGGGGCCGCCACGGTTGGCGCCGTCGTCTTCGGTGCCGTCTGGGTAATGGGAGGCCGGCATCTCTGGCAGCAACTCTTCGGGATCCATCTCTTTCATCTGCGTCTCGGCCAAGGTGCCGATTCGCATTTCTGGGAGTTGGCTGCGCCCTGGGTCTATGAGCACGGGTACCTGTTCGTGGGTGCGGCCCTCGCCGCCTTTCTGCTCGGGTTCAGACGCACGGGAGGCCAGGGCGGAGACGACTGGAGATCGCCGCTCTCAAGAGACACCCGCGTGCTGCTCCTCGCGCTTGGCGTACACCTCGCGCTCGTGCTCGCCATGACAGAGGCGGCCTTCCTCTACGTCGTCGTGATCGCCCCTCTGCTGAGTCTGCTGGCCGCACTCGGCTTCGAGGCAACGGTCATCTGGCTGCGCGCGACGCGGACTCGACGTGTATCCCCGACGGTGGCGGCAGGGGCGGCAGCGGTCTTGGCGTTGACAGCGGGGGGCTGGGCCGCGGCACGCTCACACCGCGAAGGCTTGGACGAGCGCCATTATTCCTTCTTGCCGCACGTGCTCCACGGAGAGGTCTCACGTTTCCATCAGTTGGACGTCGCCCAACGCGTGGCGGGTGATTCCATCTTGCCCAAGCATGGAACCATCTTCGGTGATCCGACGATTGTCTCCGCCGTGGCTCTCAGAAACGGCCGGCGGGTCTCTGGCGAGCTGGCCGAT
>JAEXQJ010000076.1 GCA_023438785.1 Pseudomonadota bacterium | reverse complement strand
CATATGGCCCCCCAAAAGAGAAAGACACGGCAATGCCCCGTCGGCGTGCCCTCCCGAGGGCTCCCCTCTCGATGCCCGGCTGTAGCGCCCGTGAAGTCTCACAATGCACTTCTCGCGGCCCGGAGGCGGCCTGGTTCCGGTGAGGCATGAGGGCTGAGCAAGGCTCCGACGAGGCGGATCCGTTTCAAAGGATTGGGCAGCAGATGGATTCAGGGCCGGGAAATGGTCGACTCCCCATGGATGGTCATGGCCCATCTGCGATGGATAGAGGTGGCAGCATGAAGACTGGCAGCAGCAGACTGTGCACGACCGGCGGGGTGCCCAGGGAGGAACACAGGTCACTCTCGGTTCTCCTGGTCGAGAACGATCTTCCCACCGCGGAGGCCATCGCGCGAGACTTCGACATCGGCGGCGTCAGCGTCACGTTGGCCCTCACCTTGGCCGATGCGAGAGCGGCTTTACACCGCGAGTCCCCGGAGATTGACGTCGTCGTCTCCGAACTCAACCTGCCGGACGGTCGAGGAGAGTCGCTGCTGCCTCAGTTCGAGGCCCTTCCACGCCAGCCCGCCGTAATCATCACCAGCTCGGCGTTGGCCGAAATGCAGGTCGCTGCCCTGGAGTACAGACCTATTGCCCTGGCGAAGCCCGTGGACACATCCAGGCTTCTGCGGGTAGTGCGAACGGTGAGGGGTGGGTATGCTCGACCAGTGCTCAGGAGATTCATCGCTGGCTACGGTCTGAGCAAACGCGAGACAGAATCCATCGCGCTTCTCGCCCAGGGGCTTAGAGCGAAGGAAATCGCGGGGCGCATGCGCTGCAGCGAACCGACAGTGTATAGCCATCTGGCCAGGGTTGCGGCAAAGACCGGTTGCAGTGACTGCCACGATGTCCTCGCCAAGCTTTTCGCCTTCGCGTGCCAGGCGGTCGGCCACGCTCCCGTGGAACCGGGCTCACTCCTTGGCGGGATTGCTCCCAGAGTCAGTGAGCGTCGCTCACCAATGAGGCACAAGGAATAGAGGGCTCCCGCACAGCTCCGCGGCCACTTACCCGAACTCGGCAGCAACCGTCATTTCGAACCGCAGCGCGCGCGGGAACCCCGGCGGCATTTACTCCGAACGACACGCGCAGGCGCGCGATGGCCGCGATTCAACTGTGACAGTTGCGCCAGCCGTGACAGAAGTCCACTTCGGTCTCAGGATATTGGCTGGAGTCTGCTGCGGCACATTTTCATAGATTCTATGGATTTCCAGCCTCTCTTGCCTGGCTCATCGTGTGACCATTCGGGGACCGGCTCCGCCCTGGTTCAACGGTGAGACTCGGCCCTTCCCACCCTTCCCGCCAAGGCATTTCTGCCCCTCCGTGTGTCAACCTAGCGGTGGGGAACACCGTACTGTCCCGGAGAAAGCGGCAGCCCGCGCGCCGAAGGACGGGCGCGGAGGGATTCCGGCACCTCGGCTGGGCTGTAGTCTTGGACACGCTGCGCCGTCTACCCCAGCACGGTCCGCTGAAGGCCCCGTCAGTTGAGCCAGTCGCCGCTGGCTCGTGCTTCCCATCCGGCCCGTTGGCCCGCCCTCCAGACGTCCCCCAGCGCAGGCGCAGCGCGCGCCATCACGCTGGCAGCACGGGGAAGGGGGGCCTCAATCCGCTCGCAATCGGAGGTGGAGCGCTCATATTTCGCTCCCCATTGCGACGCTTTGGCCATGACGCCCGTTGTGCGGCGCTGCTGACCCTCCTTCTGCTGACCGCCTGCCGTGTGCCCGCGCCGGAAAACGTCCCGGCGCCCTGGCGGGTGGTGCCCATCGGTCTGTGCGAGGACTATCCCGAGGCGTCGCGCACGCCCGAAGCCGCGCGTCGCGATCTGGAGTTCCTGCGCCAGGCGGGTGTGCGTGTGTTGCGCGTGTCCATCCCGTGGGACGCGGTCGAGCCCGAGAAAGATCGGTACGACTGGGTCTTCTGGGATTTCCTGGTGGCCGAGGCCGAGCGCGCGGGCGTGCGCCTCATTCCCTATGTGGCCTACACGCCCGAATGGAATGCCCGCCCCGGGCTGGCCGCCCACTGGACCAGCCCACCCCGCCACTTGGACGAGTTTGCCGAACTGATGGGCCTGCTCGCCGCGCGCTACCGCGGGCGAATCGCGTCCTGGGAAATCTGGAACGAGCCCGACAATGCGGATTACTGGGCGGGCAGCGTGGAGGATTACGGGAAGCTGCTGGCCGCGGGGGACAAAGCCGTGCGGCAGGGCGATCCGCGGGCCCTCGTGGTGTCGGGTGGCCTGGCCGGTGGACTGCCGTTTCTGGCCCAATTGGTCGACCAGGGCACCGTCCACCACGCCGACGTGATCAATCTGCACGGCTATTTCGAAACCTGGAACCCAGCGCCACTGGAGTCTGTACCCGCCTACGTGACCGATGCCGCTCGGCTGGTGGGCCGACACGAGCGGCCGCAACGTCTCTGGATGGCCGAGATCGGCTACAGCAATTTCCGGCGCGGCACGTACGTGTCCGATTGGGTAAAGGCCCGCTTTGCACACGAGCACACGCGCGCCTTTCAGGCCGTGATTCTCATGCGCACCATGGCGCTGCTTCTCGCGCAGCCGGAGATCGATCTCGTCACCTGGTACGAACTGAAGGATCCGCCCGACCGCGACGCGATCATCGGCGACGTGAACAATCGCCATCTGGGCGTGGCCACTCACGACTACCAACCCAAACCCGCGCTGCAGGCGCTGCGCTTCGCCAACCAACTCTTTGCGGCCGGTTATGCCCCGCTCGACGTTCGCGTGAAGTCGACCCGCCCCGACACGCTGGCGCGCGCCTTTCGCCTGGCCGACGGGCGCCTGATAGCGGTGGCCTGGCTCGCCGGCCACCCCGCCACCCCCCCCCAAGGCGAAGGCGCCCCCCCCCCCC
>JAEXQJ010000063.1 GCA_023438785.1 Pseudomonadota bacterium | reverse complement strand
TCTGGGTTCGGGTCAGGAAGGCCCTGGGCAGCGCGTCCTGAGGGCGCGCACCGGCGGAATGGCGCGGCTTTGCTTGTGGAACGAATGATGCTAATGCCTGCCCTGGCATGACCACCTCGAGGATCGCCTTGCTGTTGACTGCTCTGGCCGGTTCGTGGGCGGGATGCGGCCATGGCCGCATGTTGCCCGGTACCTCAATCCCGGCTACCGAGGAGAACGAAGCCATCCTGGAGACCATCGACACCTACCGGCAGAAGGTGGCGACCCGAGATGTGGAGGGGTTGCTCCTGCTGGCGTCGCAGAACTACTTCGAGGACGGTGGAACGCCCGAGGCCAGTGACGACTACGGGTACGATGGGTTGCGCCAGATCCTGACCAACCGGCTGGGGCGCGTTTCCTCTATTCGCTATGACATCCAGTACCGCAACCTGCGCGTGAAGGGAAACCGGGCCGAGGTGGACGCCTACCTGAACGGCGCGTTCGAACTGGTTTCGGATGTGGGGGAGCGGTACCGACGCATCAACGACATGCACCGTTTCGTGCTCGAGCGCCGTGACGGAAGCAGCCCGTGGCGCTTCGTGAGCGGCATGTGAGCGCGTTCGCGGCGCTGCGGGTTCATCGAGGGCTCGAATAGCTTCGCCACCTCCGCTTTCGCCTCATCACATCCGCCCCGAAATCACGCCGAACGGCTCGGTCCGACTTCGGCCACGGGGCCGTTAGCTCAGCGTGAACGGGTAGCTGGCGATCTGGCTGTTGCCGGCGGCCGGGAAACGCATGCGTCCCACCGCTCCTTTGATACAGCCGAAGAGACCGTTCTTCTGCAGGACCGCGGGGGCCTCGACGCGGACTCCCCGCACCGAGCCCGTGCGCTGGATGCGGAATTTCACCGTCACCCGGCCCGGTACGTAGGTCTCCGGGTCGGGGCGCGCATGGCCGATGCACGCCAAAATGGCGGGCTCTTGGGCTCGAAACACCTCGTCGATCTGGTCCTGGGTCAACTCGGGCAACTGGCGTTCGTTGGCCATGTCGAATCGGAGCACGTCGGGGGCAGCCAGATCGTCTCCCTGGGCCAGCGGGCGCAGGTCCGCTGGGGAGAGGTGGACCGGTTCGGCGCTGGCACCCTCGGGGATCGGGTTGGCTGTGGCCACGCGGGCGGCTCCGCGGCGTTTTCTGGTCTTCTTCGCGGCGGGGCCGCCGTCGGGGACCAGCGCCGCCGTTGGTGACGCGGGATGCGAGCGCTGCCAGTACACATAACCGGCCGCCGCCAGGCCGGCCACCAGAATGCCCAAGATGAAGCCTTTCATTGGCTGAACAAGGCTACATGAAGCTGAGCCTGCCGGTCGCCCGGTTCGGCACTCACGTTGTGGGCTGAAGGCGCACCGCTCTGTCGCGCCTGTGCCTTGGGCCATTGTGCGCCGATATACTGGGGCGGAATGAGTTCGGGCGTTGCGAAGCTGCGCTGCATCCGTTGGCGACTCAGCCTTTGGGCTCTCAGTCTGCTGACCGGGTTGGCGGGCGTCGGCCAGGCGTGCCGGAAGCACGCGGCGGCGCCGCAATCGACGGTCTCCTCATCTGCGCAGGCGCGCGAGGCCGTGCAGGTATCTCCGCCTCGGGCAGAGGCCGGGCTGATGGCCGAGTACAGCTTCGATCGCAATGCCCTGCGCGATCTTGCCCGGGCCGGCGAACGCTTGGTGGCCCTGGCGGCGGCGGGCCACGTCCTCGTTTTCGACGTCTCCACCCTGGAATCCAAGTCGGAGCACATCTTTGCCCAGGGCGCGCTCTGCCTCGAGGCCGACGATGAGGAGCACGTGCTGCTCGGGCTCTCGTCGGGCAGCGTGGTGCGACTCGACTTGGCCACGCGCGCTCAGGAGGAGGTCGCGCAGGTGCCGGGCCGACCCGTGTGGCTGGGCCGACGCGCCGGGGGCGAGATCCTCATTGTCTACCGGACGGGGGATGCCCCTCGCCGCTTCTGGCTGAAGAACCTCTCGTCCAACCGGCAGATCGAGGTGGCGCCGCCGCGCGCGTTCTTGCTGGATGCCCACGACCGCCTTTGGCTGGGGGGCGCCGGCCAGGGGGCTCGGCTGCAGGTGGCCGAGTTGAGCACGCTGCGCGTGCGGGACGTGAGCGCGAAGGGCGGCTGGGCGGATATCGGGGGCATGACCGAGCTGTCCGACGGCACCATCGCGGTCTATGGCGAGAGCCCCGATCGGAGCGGGTTCGTGGCCCGCATCAGCGAGAGCGTGAGGCTGTGGAATCCCCGTGCTCGTGCCCGCGACTCCTCTCTGCCGGCGGCGCCGGTCTCGGGCCTCACGCACCTGGTGGTGGACCGAGTCGGTCATCGCGTGCTCGCCTTCTCGCCCGAGGACGTGTTCGTCACCGACGGGGCGCTGGCGAGTTGGCAGCCCCTCGATGTGGTCCCGCTCGCCAAGCTGCCCGGCCGCCCGGAGCACGTGGGGCGCTCTCCCGCGGTCGGGCGGGCCATCACCCTTGGGGACCGCATCGTCGTCGCCACGGCCCGTGACGGCCTGCTCGTGGCCCGAGGCGACCGCCTGCGGCGCACCGCCATGCCCCAGCAGAACCCGGTCACCTCGGTGCGCGAGATTTCCGTGGTGGGCGGCCTGGCGGTGACCGGGGACGGCTTGTGGGCGCGATTCGAGGCCGGGCGGTGGATTATGCCCCCCAGCCCGCCGCTGCCACCGCGTGAGCTGCTGGGGCGGCAGATCCCGGGGCAACCGGGACGTGACTGGGTCGTGGTGCGCAGCCTGCCTCGGGACGCGCGCACTCGAATCGTGCTGGCCAAGGGCGGATTGCCCCGGCCGTACGCGGGGCACCCGCACGGCATCGCCGACAACCTGGTCACGGCTCGCTGGGTCGATGGCGGGCCGCTCACCATCCTCGGCAGTGAGGAATCGCCGGTCGAGCCCGACGATGTCTTCTTGTCGCCGGACGGTCAGCTATGGAGCGTGGATCCCGAGGGGCTGTGGAAGTTCTACGACGGTCACTGGCGTCTACATGGGAAGTGTCCCGTGGACGTGCCCTTGCGGTTCGTGGCTGATGTGGGCGCCCCCTGGATTGCCCTGCCCAAGGGAAGGCTCGGATCCTCACTCATTCGCTTCGACGCGAACGAAGGTGGGCCGGCGGCGCTCCTGGACGACATGCGCGTGCGGATGGATGGCGCGCCGGTGGAGGTGCGGGATGCCCTGGCCTGGGGCAAGGACCGCCTGCTGGTGGCGAGCAGCCGCGGGCTGTGCGTCTTTGACACGACGACGCGCTTCTGCGAGCCGCTACCGGTAGACGGGCTGGCCGAGGCCCCCTCGCTGCTGGGGCGGGATTCCCACCAGCGGGTGTGGCTGGCCGGGCGAGGCCTGTGGGCCTTGGAGGGCCGGCACGCGCGCGCGCTGCATCCGCTGTTGCCCTTTTTGGGTGACGGTCCGATTGCCGATATGCGGACCCTGGATGACGGGCGTTTGGTGCTGGCTCTGGAGAGCCGCGGCGTGGCCATCGCCACGGTGCCGGCGGGCCTGGTGCCCTTCGGGGCCCCGCGATCGCCGGCTGGTCCCTGACTTACAGTTGGTACACCAGCAGCCGCGTCTCCAGGGGACCATTCCACAGCTTGTGCGAGATCTGGTGCTGGCGACGCATGTAGCGCGCGAGCAGCGGGTTGCCGCACAGGATCACCGCGGTCCAGCCGTGCATGCGATCGAGCGTGCGGGCGATGGTCTCGTACAGCTTGTCCAGCGATACGGCGGGCCCTGGGAGGCGCTCTCCGTAGGGCGGGTTCATGCACACGACGCCCGCTGGCTCGCCCATGCTGAGACTGCCCACGTCCGCTGCCTCGAAGGCAATGTCGCGTTCCACGCCGGCCGCGCGGGCATTCCGACGCGCGGCTTCGAGGGCGGGCACGTCGATGTCGCGGGCCAGGATGGGGCAGGGGGCCTTGGGGAGCATGGCCGCGCGGGCCTCCTCCTTCATGCGCGCGAAAGCAGAAGCGTGGTCTCGGTCCGCCCATCGTTCGAAGCCGAAGCGGCGGTTCAGCCCCGGGGCCACGTTGCGGGCCATGAGGGCGTGCTCGATGGCCAGGGTCCCGGTGCCGGTCATGGGATCGACGAACGGCTGCTCGGCCGGCACGCGGCCTAATGCCAGCACGGCGGCCGCCAGGGTCTCCTTGAGCGGCGCCTCGCCCATGGCCACGCGATAGCCACGTCGGTGCAGGGGCTCGCCGGCTAGGTCCACGAACAGGCTGGCCTGGCTGCCGCGCAGGTGCAGGACGATGGACACGTCCGGGTCTTTCGGGTTCACGTCCGGGCGGCTACCACGGCCGTCGCGGAGCGCGTCCACCACCGCATCCTTGACCTTGAGGGCCGCGAACCCCGAGTGGTGCAGATTCGGGCTGTCTTGCGTCGTTGCGCTTACCGCCAACGTGGTGGCCGCGCCGAAGAAGGGCCGAAAATCCAGGGCGCGCGTGCCGGCGTACAACTCGTCGGCGTCGCTGGCCGGGAAGCTACCCAACTCCATGAGGACGCGCATGGCCACGCGCGACCACAGGCAGACCTTCATCGCCTCGTCCAGGGAGCCCTCGAACGACACTCCACCCGTGGCGCCGCGGGGGGCATGGATGCGCAGGTTGACCAACTCGCGCCGAAGGGCTCCCTCGGTTCCCTTGGCGCAGGTCACGAAGAACTTCATGGGCAGGGCTTAGCAGGGTCCGTGCGACGGGTCGAGCGCGCCGCACGGGCTATTCCGGCTCGCAGCCGAGACCCGCGTGGCGCGCGAAGCCGCACGGGTCCAGGGCCGATCAGTGGTTCGTCGCGCGGCTGGCTGCGTCCACGCGGGCCGCGGCCCAGGCGCGCTTACCGAGCAGGACCTTCACCTCGGCCGCCGTCTCGGCCTTGGTCTTGGCCAGCTCGCCGTCCAGTGTGCTCAGCTCCTGCACGGCCGCGTCGCGATCGATGTCCTTGGCATTCTCGCCGCGATCGACGAGGGCCAGGATCTTGTCCCCGCTCTCCGCGCGCGCCACCTGCAGCACGCCTTCGCCCACCGCCAGGTAGCGCAGGCCGTCCTTGGTCCGGTAGGCCAGGACGCCGGGTTTGAGCACCGACATGAAGGGCAGGTGGCCGGGCAGCACACCGAATTCGCCGAGCGCCCCGGGCGCGGCGATTTCATCCACCTCGGTCTGAACCAGGGAGCCGCGCGGGGTGGTGACCGAAAGATGCATGCTCAGCCCTCTTTCGCCATCTTCTCAGCGCGGGCGCGGACCTCTTCGATGCCGCCCATCATGACGAAGGCCTGCTCCGGAATATCGTCGCAGCGGCCTTCGATAATCTCCTTGAAGCCGCGCACCGTGTCCTTGACCTCGACGTACTTGCCGGGCTGACCCGTGAAGGCCTCGGCCACGTGGAACGGCTGCGACAGGAAGCGCTGAACCTTACGGGCGCGTGCCACGGTGAGCTTGTCGTCCTCGGACAACTCGTCCATGCCGAGGATGGCGATGATGTCCACCAGCTCCTTGTAGCGCTGGAGGATACGCTGCACCTCGCGGGCGACCCGGTAGTGCTCGGCGCCCACGACATCAGGCGAGAGGATGGTGGAGGTGGACTCCAGGGGAGACACGGCCGGGTACAGACCGAGGGCCGCGATCTCGCGCGAGAGCACCGTGGTGGCGTCCAAGTGGGCGAACGCGGTGGCCGGTGCCGGGTCGGTGAGATCGTCGGCGGGCACATAGATGGCCTGCACCGAGGTGATGGAGCCCTTGCTCGTGGAGGTGATGCGCTCCTGGAGCACGCCCATCTCGGTCGAAAGCGTGGGTTGGTAGCCGACGGCCGAGGGGATACGGCCGAGGAGGGCGGACACCTCAGAGCCGGCCTGGGTGAAGCGGAAGATGTTGTCGATGAACAACATCACGTCCTGGCCTTCCTGGTCGCGGAAGTACTCGGCGACCGTGAGGGCGGAGAGCGCGATGCGGGCGCGGGCCCCCGGCGGCTCGTTCATCTGGCCGTAGATCAGCGCGGCCTTTGAGATGACCGGCTCGCCCGTCGAGAGCTTGGAGTGGGTCATCTCGTCGAAGAGGTCGCGGCCCTCGCGGGTGCGCTCGCCGACGCCGCCGAACACGGAGTAGCCGCCGTGCTTCTTGGCCACGTTGTTGATGAGCTCGAGGATGACGACGGTCTTGCCGACGCCGGCGCCGCCGAACAGGCCGATCTTTCCACCGCGGCGGTAGGGGGCCAGCAGGTCGACGACCTTGATGCCCGTCTCGAACATCTCGATCTTGACCGACTGATCCACGAACTGGGGAGCCGCGCGGTGGATGGGCAGCGTGCTCTTGGTGTTGACCGGACCTCGCTCGTCCACCGGGCGTCCGACCACGTTGACGATGCGGCCGAGGACCTCTTTGCCGACCGGCATCCTGATGGGCGCGCCCGTGTTCTTCACCGGCATACCGCGCACCAGGCCGTCCGTGGTGTCCATGGCCACGCAGCGGACCGTGTGTTCACCCAGGTGCTGGGCCACCTCGACGATCAGGTTGTCGGGCGCACTGTCGATGGCGGGGTTGGTCAGGCTCAGGGCCGTATTGATCTCGGGCAGATCGGCCGCGGTGAACTCCACGTCGACGACCGGTCCGATGATCTGGACCACTCTTCCTTGCTGGCTGGTGCTTGTCGGGATCATGATTTCGACCTCAATTGCGCTCGTTTAACCCTTCAGCGCCTCGGCGCCGCCCACGATCTCCATCAGCTCCTTGGTGATGGCGGCCTGGCGGGCCCGGTTGTATTGCAGAGTCAGCTTGCCAATCATCTCGCTCGCGTTCTTGGTGGCGTTTTCCATGGCGGTCATGCGCGCGCCAAACTCGGAAGCGACGGATTCCAGCAGGGCCCGATGGAGCTGCGTCTCCACGTACAGAGGCAGAATCCAATCCAGGATTTCGGCCTGACCGGGCTCGTACAGGAAGTCGGTTTGCGCCCCGTCCCCCGATGATGGCGCGGCCGCTACGGGCAGCAGGGGTTCGATGGTGACCTTCTGGGAGGCCACGGATCGGAACTGGTTGTAGACGAGCAGGACCGCGTCCACCCGGCCGGACACGAAATCATCGATGAGGCTGGTGGCCAGCTCCTTGGCGCGATCGATGACGCTGTCGCCCGCCGCGCCCGGCAACTCGCGGGTCACGTTGAGCTTGCGGCGCTTCATGTAGTCGCGGCCCTTGCGGCCCACGACCTCGAAGTGCACGTCGCTGACTTCACCGGATTCGGTCTTCTCGACGGCATAGCGCTGGGCGGCCCGGCAGGCATTCGAGTTGAACCCGCCGCACAGACCGCGGTCCGACGTGATGATCAAGAGAGCCACCCGGCGCGGCTCTCTCTTGGTCAAGAGGGCATGGGCATCGCCACCCACGCGGGCCGCGACCCGGGCCATGATCTCGGACATGCCGTTGGCGTAGGGGCGGGCCGCAATGATGGCGTCCTGGGCCCGGCGGAGCTTCGCCGCGGCCACCAGCTTCATGGCGCTGGTGATCTTCTGCGTCGACTTGACCGACGCAATCCGCGTTCTGACGGCCTTCAGCGAGGGCATGGCGAACTACGCGGACTTGAGCGAGGCCGCGAATTGCGGAGCGAACTCCTGCAGGACCTTGCGCATCTGGGTGGCCAGGCCGTCGTACTCCTTGCCGTTGGTGCCCTTGGTGCGCAAGTCGGCCCACAACTCGGGGTGCTTGTTGTCGACGAAAGCGTAGAGGTCCTGCTCGTAGCGGCCCAAGGCCTCCAGGGGAAGCGAGTCGACGAAGCCGTTGGCACCCGCGAAGATGAGCAGAATCTGCTTCTCCACGGCCAGCGGCACGTATTGCCCCTGCTTGAGCAACTCGGTCATGCGGGCCCCGCGGGCTAGCTGCTGCTGGGTGGCCTTGTCGAGGTCCGAGCCGAACTGAGCGAAGGCCGCCAAGGCGCGGTATTGGGCCAACTCGAGGCGGAGCTGACCGGCCACCTTCTTCATGGCCGCGATCTGGGCCGCACCGCCGACGCGCGACACCGAGATACCCACGTTCACCGCGGGCCGCTGGCCCGAGTAGAAGAGGTCGCTCTCCAGGAAGATCTGGCCGTCCGTGATGGAGATGACGTTGGTGGGAATGTAGGCGGAGACGTCACCGGCCTGGGTCTCGATGATGGGCAGTGCGGTCAGCGAGCCCGCGCCCTCCTTGTCGGACATCTTGGCCGCGCGTTCCAGCAGGCGGGAGTGCAGGTAGAAGATGTCGCCCGGGAAGGCCTCGCGTCCCGGCGGGCGACGGAGGAGCAGCGACAACTGGCGGTAGGCCCCGGCCTGCTTGGAGAGATCGTCGTACACGATGAGGGCGTGGCGACCGCTGTCGCGGTAGTACTCGCCCATGGTGACGCCGGTGTAGGGCGCGATGTACTGCAGCGGCGCCGATTCGGAGGCGGTGGCGGAGATGACCGTCGTGAACTCCATGGCGCCGTGCTCGCGCAGCTTGTCGACGACGGCGGCCACGGTGGACTGCTTCTGGCCGATGGCCACGTAGAAGCAGTACATGTTCTGGCCCTTCTGATTAATGATCGTATCGATGGCCAGGGCCGTCTTGCCCGTCTGGCGATCGCCGATGATCAGCTCGCGCTGGCCGCGGCCGATGGGGATCATGGAGTCGATGGCCTTGACGCCGGTCTGCACCGGCTCGTGCACCGACTTGCGGGCGATGATGCCCGGGGCCTTGATCTCGATCTTGCGGAAGTCCTTGGAGACGATGGGGCCCTTGCCGTCGATGGGCTGGCCGAGCGCGTTCACCACGCGGCCCACCAGGGCATCACCGACGGGGACCTGCGCGATCTTGCCCGTGCGCTTGACGGTGTCGCCCTCGCGGACGGACTCGAAGTCGCCCAAGAGCACCACGCCCACGTTGTCCTCTTCGAGGTTGAGGACGAGGCCGACCACGTTTTTGCCAAAATCGAGCAACTCGCCCGCCATGGCGTTCTGCAGGCCGTACACGCGGGCGATGCCGTCGCCGGCCTCCAGAACCGTGCCGGTTTCGCTGATGGCGACCTTTTGATCGAAGCCCTCGATCTCTTTGCGGATGACCTGGCTGATTTCTTCGGCGCGAATCTGCATGGTGTTTTCCGGGGGGAAGGTTGACTCAGTTGAGGAGAAGGCGACTTCCGATGGTGCCGAGCCGCGCCTTGAGGCTGCCGTCGAGGACCAGGCCAGCGACCTGGGCCACGACGCCGCCAATCAGGCTGGGATCGACAGCGGTGGTCATGATGACTGTCTTGCCGGTGCGGCGTTCGAGCGTGCGTTTGATTTCCGCTTGAGCGCCGATATCCAGGGGCCGCGCGGAGGTGATCACCGCGCGCACTCGATTGAGCTTCTCGTCGACCATCTCCTCGTAGGCCAGGGCAATTCCCGGCAGCGAGGCGATGCGACCGCGATCGAGGAGGAGGAGCACCAGCTTCTGCACGTCCGCGCTGGGCGCCACCCGGGGCATGAGCCCCTGCAGGATGGAGCGCTTCTGGGACGGCTTGAACACGGGGTTGGACAGGGCTTGGCGAAGATCCGGAGAGTCCGTCCACAGGGCGGCCACTTCACGCAGCTCTCGCCCCAGGGCCTCGAAGGTGCCGCGGTCCACGCCGATGGCGAAGAGGGCCCGGGCATAGCGGCGGGCCACCGAACCTGCCAGAGCGGCCATTAGCGATTCCCCCCTTCCGGGCCGGCCGAGGTCACGAAATCCTGCGCCAGGCGGCGATCGTCCTCGGCGCCCACGGAGCGACGCAGGACCTCGTCGGCGACCCTCATGGCCGTGCTGGCCACCTCTTGGCGAAGTCGCAACTCGGCCTCCTTGACTTGCTGATCGAGCTGGAACTTGGTGTCCTCGGAGATGCGCTTGGCGCGCTCCTCGGCCCCGGCCAGGAGGCGGGCCTGCTCGCGCTGCGCCTCGTCCTTGATGGTGGCACGCAGGGTGGCCAGCTCGCTCTCCAGATTGGCCATGCGGGAGTCCTGCTCGCGCAGGCGCTGCTCGGCTGCCGCACGCTGCCGGGCCGCTTCTTCGACCTCAGCCTTGAGT
>JAEXQJ010000353.1 GCA_023438785.1 Pseudomonadota bacterium | reverse complement strand
GCCTGGACAAGACTGGATACGGCGCAATCATCGGAGACGGCCCCTCGCCCACGTGCCGCATTTCGGGAATAAGCATGCAGCTGCGTTCGGCGGCCAATAGTCGCTATCGCGTGCGCATGGGGAATGGCGTGTGGATCGATGTGGACGCGGATTGGTGTGGTGACTGGTGCAACCTGCCGGGCGCGCTGGGCATGGGCGACTACCAGGGCAGCTATTACCAGTATGACGGCGCTCCGGGCGGCAACTCGACGGAGTTCCTGCGCCAAGACGCGTACACGGGCAAATACATCTCGGTTGCCGGAAATAACTACAGCTATTACCAGGCCCTGCCCAATTACTACAACGGTGGTGAGCCGCCACCTGTCGACATGCCGAACTGCAGTTACTCGTGCACCGCCCAGTGTGGCGGCCGCTGGGACACCCTGCTCGCGCCTTTCCTGGATACGAGCGACGCGCCTGAAAAGGCGCAAGCCGCCGCGGCGGCCATCCGCGCCCGCATGGAGCCCGCCTCCTACGGAGGTCTCATCACCTACTGGAGCACGCCCACCGGTTGCACTTTGGAGAACTCGGGTGCTCCCAATCCCAAGGCCAGCGCGTACCACTACATGCAGGCGGTGAAGAACGGCAACACCTCGTTGGGGGTCAGCGCGGATCCCTTGGCCTGTCGAGACAATTTCGTCCTCCTGGTCACCGACGGCGCGGCGAACGGCCCCGGCGACGACTACTGTGATTCCAACGCCTGCGCGGCCAGCAATCCCGAGGGCGCCGGCTGTCGTTGCCGCGCGGTCCTCGCCGCCTATCACCTGCGGAAGAACCTCGGCGTGCGGACCTTCGTGGTGGGCTTCTCGGGCGACGCCACGGCGGGCGCCCCGCGCGTGGTGAACGACAACATCGCGCGCGCGGGCGGAACCGACGCGGATCGCGACAACGTGGCTCCCTTCGCGTTCATGGCGCAGAACGAGGACGAGCTCTTGCGCGCCCTGCAGCTCGCCGTGTTCGACGCGATTCGCGGTAGCTATTCGACGGCGCCCACCAGCACCTCGGCGGGGACGCAGCAGATGAACACCGTGGCAGAGGGGCGATTCGCCCTCGACTCACGCGTGGATTTCCCTGAATGGAAGGGGCACCTCCTGGCCTACGACTTGTCAGGAGCGAGCCCCGTGTTGGCCTGGGATGCGGGCACCAAGCTGGACGCGGTCAACTGGTGGGAACGCCGGGTGTACACCTGGGATGGCAGCACCATGGTCAAGCTGGACGTGGACCCCACCACCAAGGCCGTGCGCAACAAGAGTACGCTGGCCACCCTGGGCCTGGGCGCGACGCCGGATGAGGCCGAGCGCGTGGCGCGCTGGCTGCTTGGCGATCCGGCGGGGGGAAATCCCGCCCGATTGGGTGCGCTCATCAATTCGACGCCAATCGATGTGGCGGGCCCGGGGGACATCGAGATGCCGGGCGGGCATGAATACTACGTTCGCTATGCCAATCGACCGCACCTGGTCTACGTGGGCTCCTCGGACGGCATGCTGCATGCGTTCTTCCTCGAGGACACGACCGTGGGCACGGCGAGATTCACGGCGGGCACCGAGGCCTTCGCCATCTTGCCGCCCAACATGCTGCCCAACGTGCGCAAGCTCTACGGCCAGGGCGGCCAGATGCCCGACCCGTTCAAGCACATCTACGGCATCGCCAATTCGCCCAAGGCCAAGACCCTGTGCGTGCAGGGGTGCAGCGACGCGGCCACCGCGGTGTGGAAGACCGTGCTCATGATGCCCGAGGGCTATGGCGGCAGCGAGACCTTCATGCTGGACGTGACAGCGCCCTTTGCCGCCAACGGTCTGGCCGAGCCCCCGGCCCAAGTGCAGTGGTACACGGATTCGGGGACGAGCAAGGCGACCTACGATGGTGCCCTGGGGCAGACCGTATCTCTGCCCGCCTTCCTGCTCAACAAGACCGCCAGCCGAGACGACTACCGCGTGATCTTTGCCTCGGGCTATGCGCAGGACTCGAGCAGTGCCACCCAGGGGCGGTCCCTGCTCCTCGCCTCCGCCGCAACGGGAACGGTGACCAACAACCTGGCCCTCACACCCGATGCCCATTGCACCCAGGAGTATGCCGCCCTCACGGACGTGGCGACGGCCCGCGACTTCGCCCATGGCGAGGATCAACGTCTCCTGGCCGCGTTCTTCGGCGACACCGCGGGCCGGCTGTGGCGTTACCAGCTCGGCACCGGCGTGATGCTGGACAGCGACTTCGGGTGCGACTACCCGCTGCACTTCTCACCCACGGTCGTTCAGCTCGATCGCGACTTCTACACGGCCGCTCACGCCCGCGAGGTCTACCTGGTGCAGGTCACGAATTCGAACATCGACCTGGAGACGGACGGCCTGCCCGCGTCGCGTCTGATCTTCATGAAGCGTGTTGCTGACGCGGACACCAGCGGGAGCATCGTGGGTCTGCACACCGACACCACGTTCGGCAGCGGCGGCCGCCTGGTCCTCGAGGTGGGCCATGGTGATCAGATCTGCGGGACAACGGTGACCGACAAAGACGGCAACATTACGTGCCAGACGCCCCTGCCCGTCACGGCCCGTCCCGCCTCGACACCGCTGGGAATCCTGCGCCAGGACGGCGAGGGGTTCCAGGTGTTCACCATGTGGTACGTGCCCGCGGCTGACGGGTGCACCAAGGGTGCAAGCTATCTCACCATTCACCAGCTCCTGGCGGGGACCGTCACGCAACGTCTAGGCGTCATGGCGGCCCTGGAGCCGGTCACGTCACCGCTGGTCATGCGTGGCCACATCTACGTCTTCGGTGCGAGTGGCGCCATCGACATCACGGGTCTGGTCCCGGACGCGATCATCCCGGATCCGGAAGCACCGCCCGCTGCAGCCGGCGTCGCCTACACCCGGCTGAACTGGAT